>CALRVU010000118.1:0-7937 GCA_943371685.1 Bordetella parapertussis
GACCAATCTGCAGCGGCAGATCGCCCACACCCAGGCCCGCATCGGCCAGCCCAAGGCGGAGTCCGCCAAAGCGGCGATGCTGGCCATCAACCCCGGTGCGCAGGTGCATACCGTGCTGCAACGGGCCGACGCCGCCTGGCTCGACGCCGCCGTGGCCCAGGCCGATGTGGTGATCGACTGCTGCGACAACTTTGCCACCCGGCAGGCTGTCAACCGGGCCTGCGTGGCACACCGCAAACCGCTGGTCTCCGGTGCGGCCATCGGCTTTGACGGCCAGATCTCGGTGTACGACAGCCGAGAGCCGAGCCAACCCTGCTACGCCTGCCTGTTCCCGCCCGACAGCACGTTTGAAGAAGCACAGTGCGCGACCCTGGGCGTGTTCGCGCCCCTGGTCGGCATCATCGGCAGCATGCAGGCCGCCGAGGCCCTCAAGCTGCTGGCCGGCATCGGCAGCTCGCTGGCCGGCCGGCTGCAGATGCTTGACGGCCGGACCATGAGCTGGACCGAGATCCAGCTGCCGCGCGCCACCGGCTGCCCGGTGTGCGCGCAGCGCGACCTCACTTGAACTGGTAGTTCACCGACACATGAGCCGTGCGGCCGCGCGGGTCGGTGTAGGTCGGGTCGTAGCTGGCCAGGAAGTAGTAGGCCTGGTTCGAGAACGGTGGCGGCGTGTCCAGCAGGTTCTGGATGCCACCGCGCAGCTTCAGGTTCTTGCTCACCGCCCAGCTGCCGGTCATGTCCCACAGCGAGTAAGCCTTGACCTTGCGATCGGGCAGCTTGGTGTCGCTGACCGGGTCGTAGGTGGTGTTCTGGTCCTGGTAGCCCGACGAATAACCGTTGGCCAGGGTCACGCTCCAGTCACCCAGGTCCCAGCCGAAGGACAGGCGATGGCGCCAGCGCTGCACCACCTGATCGTTCAGGAAACGGCCCAGATTGCTGCGCACCGGCTCCAGCGCGCCGAACTGGCGGTCGTACTGCAGCACCCAGGTGCCATTGATGCCTACGCTGAAGCGGCCGAACTCGGTCTTCTCGCCACGCCAGTCGGCGCTCAGGTCCAGGCCCGAGGTCTCCAGCTTGCCCTGGTTCTCCTTCTGCAGGATCAGGTTGGTGATGAAGCCGTCGCCATCGCGCTGGATGTAGCTGCCGTTGTACTTGTCCGGGCTCTCCACGATGATCTGCTCGCCCAGCGTGCTGATCACGTCCTTGACGTGGATGCGCCAGTAATCGGCGCTGAAGGTCCACTGCTTGCTCGGCTCGAACACCGTGCCCAGCGAGAACTGGCGCGAGCGCTCAGGCTTCAGGTCCGGGTTGCTGCGGCGCTCCACCGCCCATTGGTCGGTGCACAGGTCGATGCTGCCCTCTTGCACCACACACTGCGGATCGGTCAGGAAGCTCGACGACGTGCCATAGGTGGTCGGACGGTTCAGATCGCTGAGCGACGGTGCCCGGAAGCCCGTGCCCATGGAGCCGCGCATCAGCACCTCGCGGCTGGGCTGCCAGCGCAGGCCCACCTTGGGATTGGTGGTGTCGCCCACCTGGCTGTACTTGTCATGCCGCAGGGCGAACTGAGCCTCCAGCGTCTTGGTGAAGGGAGCATTGAGCTCGGCATAGGCCGAAGCCACCTTGCGGCTGTCGCTGGTGGCCACCAGGTCGGTGGTCGAGCCTGCCGCCAGGCCGCTGTCGCGGTCGCCGGCGATGTTGTTGGACAGCAGCAGCGCCGAGGGCGTGAACGAGGTGGTCTCGCGACGGAACTCGGCGCCCAGGGCCAGGCCCAGATCACCGCCCGCCAGTGCCATCAGCGTGCGCGTGGCCTTGGCATCCACGGCGGTGGTCACGCCCTTGGAGCGGCGCGCTGCGTCGTTCACCTTGATGCTGTCGATCAGGCTCAGGCCCTCGGCCGATGAGCGGCCCCAGGGATTGATCTTGCCGTCCTTCACGCCCTGGACGAACTCGTCATAGAGCACATAGCCATCGACATAGCGGTCGGTGGCGCGGTTGACGGCCTGGCTCAGACCCAGGTCGTAATCCCAGGCTGAGAAGGTGCCCGTCGCGCCCAGCACCACGCGCTGAGCATCGCTGGTCACTTCATTGGTGCGGTTGCCGGCCTCGGTCATGCGGTAGCGGATGCCGATCGTGCCGTCAGGATTCTGCGCCTGCAGGGCGGCACGCCAGGGCTCGGGCAGCAGGTCCACCGACAGGCCGCGGATGCGCTGCGGATTCGGGCTGAGCACATAGCGGCTCTCGGCCCGCGCCTTCACCAGCTCGGCAAACAGCTGATGCTCAGCCGCCAGCTGGAAGGTGGCGCGACCGACGAAGCCCACCCGGTCAGAGGCCGGATAGATCTCGGTGTCCTGCATGTAGTCGTAGCTGCAGGCCAGCGGGCCGCCCGGGCCTTCGGGGGCATAGACCGTGGCCGGGCCGTTGCAGGTGGGCGATGAGGGGTTGATGCGGTTGCGGGTGGCATCGGCCGGCAGCAGGCCCGCGCCGATCAGCGCGTTGCGCTGCGACGAGGAAATGTCGATGTTGGCCGGATAGGTGTTCGAGGACATCAGCGCCGGCAGGGTGCTGGCGAGCGGCCGGTCCTTGATGAACTCGCGCTGGCTGGAGCGCAGGGCATCGAGCTTCTGCACATCCAGCACACCGAACAGGTTGAAGCGGTCGTCGGCCAGGCTGCCCAGACCACCGCTCAGGGTGGCCGTGCGCTTGCCGGCGCCACCCTCTTGCGTGCCCGAGGCGAAGGCCCCCAGCTCCAGGCCCTGGTAGTCCTTGCGGGTGATGAAGTTGATCACGCCGCCGATGGCGTCGGTGCCATAGATGGCCGAGGCACCGTCCTTCAGCACCTCGACCCGCTGGATGGCACCGGCCGGGATGTTGTTCAGGTCCACGCCGGCGCTGTCGCCGGGCGAGGCGAAGTTCGCCAGCCGCCGGCCATTGAGCAGCACCAGCGTGCCCGACACGCCGATGCCGCGCAGATTGGCACCATTGAAGCCACGCTGGCCCGACGTGCCGTCGGTGATCGATGCGCCATCCGACAGCGGTGCCGTGTTCGAGCTCAAGGTCTTGAGCAGCTCGGCCGCCGTGGTCACACCGGTCTTGTCGATGTCATCGCGCCGCAGGATCTGCACCGGCAGGGCGGTCTCGCCCTCCAGGCGCTTGATGCTGGTACCAGTGACTTCAATGCGCTGGGGCGCGTCCTGGGCTTGCGCCGCCAGGCCAGCGCACAGAAGGGCCGCCGCCAGCGCACCGGGGCGCGGGTTGGACAGCAAGCGCATGGCAGCGCGGCGAGTGGGAATGGACATGCAGAACTCCAGATGGAAAAGGGTGCAGGGAACAGGATCGAATGGTTGAACCGACATGCGACGAGGCATGGCGACCGACTCTACGAACCGGTTTGCGGCACGCCTATGGGGTGCAGGCGCGGTTTGCGCGCGTCGTCAAAACCCTGTCGCAAAACGTCAAGCCCGCTGCGCACGCCACCACAGCGCTTGACGCAAAGCGACATCGCCTTGACCAAACCCTCCGCTCGCGGGTTGACCCGGGCGCTCACCCACCGCTGCGGTGACAACATCGCCTTCCAGCACTGAGCCCATCCGCTTCCTCTGCCTGCCCCCACCCTCGCCATGCCGCATTCCGATACGCCCCGCCCCAGTGACCGCCGCCGCTTTCTGACTCAGGTCGGCACGCGCAGCGTCGCCACCGCCTGGTTGGCCGGCCAGGCCCTGCCCGCCCTGGCCGAAGCGCCCACGCCAACGTCTGCGCAGGCACTCCCCACAAGCAGCCGTGCCGGTGGCATTGCCGTGCCCATCGGCGGCGCCCTGCGTTACGACAACGACGAGGTCTGGTCGCGGCTGGTGCAGCTGGCCGGCGGTCCGGGCGCCCGCTTTGCCGTGTTCGCCACCGCCGCCGGCAACCCGGAGCGCTCCGCCCAGTTGATCGGCCGGGCGCTGAGCCGCCATGGCGCCACCGCCGAGCACATCGCCGTGGCCCCGCGTCTGGCTGGCACCAATCTGCCGGAGGCCGTGCGTGACGAGCGCTGGATCAAGGCCGTGTTGTCTTGCCAGGGCGTGTTCTTCGCCGGCGGCGCGCAGGAGCGCATCACCGACACGCTGCAGCTCGGCGGCCAGCGCAGCCCCTTGCTGGACGCCGTCTGGCAGGTGTTCAACCGGGGCGGCGTGGTCGCCGGCACCTCGGCCGGCGCGGCCATCATGAGCCGGCTGATGTTCCGCGATGCCCAGTCGGTGATGGGCGTGCTGCGCGGCGACCTGCGCATGGGCAAGGAGATCGATCAGGGCCTGGGCTTTGTCGGCCCGGCGCTGTTCATCGACCAGCACTTTCTGAAGCGCGGCCGCATCGGCCGGATGCTGCCGCTGATGCAGTCCCAGGGCTACCGCTGGGGCCTGGGCGTGGAGGAGAACAGCGCAGCCATCGTGCAAGGCGGCCGGATCGAGGTGATCGGCGCCCGCGGCGCCCTGCTGGCCGACCTGGCCGACGCCACCCAGGATGCCCGCCTGGGCGCCTTCAACCTGCGCGGCGCCACACTCAGCCTGCTGGAGCGCGGCGACCGCTACGACCTGGCCCAGCGCCAGTTCACGCCCTCGGCCACCAAGCAGGCTGAAGGCCTGCTCAATGCACAGGCACCCGGCTTCAAGCCCTACTTCAACGACCGGCCCTTCCACCTCGACATCCTGGGCGACAACACCATCGCCCAGGCCATGGCCCACCTGATCGACAACACCGCCAGCGAGGTGCGCGGACTGGCCTGTGAAGCCCAGAGCGACCAGCGGCTCGGCTTCGAGTTCCGCCTCTACAAGGCCCCCGACAGCCTGGGCTGGTTCAGTGCCGCCGCCGGCGGCGAGGACTACAGCGTCGCCCATCTGCGGCTCGACGTGCAGCCTGTGCGCATGGCGCCGACGCTCTACAGCCCCTGGTCGAGCTGAACGCCGGCCACCGCCCGCCCCCTTCGCCCCCCCGCCCGACCGGGCCACTCCACCCGTTCCTGAAAGACTCCGCCATGACGACCTCCCCGCTGCGCATCCGCCTGCGCCTGAGCCTGCTCGCCACCGCCCTGAGCTGCGGCCTGCTCGCCTCTCTCCATGCCCAGACCGCCACCGGCGGCAAGCTGCGCATCGGCGTGGAAGGCGCCTACCCGCCCTTCTCCGAGGTCGGCCCCGACGGTCAGCTCAAAGGCTTCGACATCGACATCGCCAAGGCCCTGTGCCAGCAGATGAAGGCCGATTGCACCCTGGTACAGCAGGACTTCGACGGCATGATCCCGGCCCTCAATGCGCGCAAGTTCGACGCCATCATTGCCTCGCTGTCGATCACCGAGGAACGCAAGAAGGCCGTGGCCTTCAGCGACAAGTACTACAAGACGCCCAACCGCATGATCGTGCGCACGGCGGCCAAGCTCAGCGTCAGCCCGGACGGCCTGCGCGGCAAGAAGATCGGCGTGCAGCGCGCCACCATCAACGACCGCTTCGCCACCGACACCTTCAAGGCCTCGGAGATCGTGCGCTATGCCAAGCAGGACGAGATCTACCTCGACCTGGCCGCCGGCCGGCTGGATGCCACCCTGGTCGACGCCGTGGCCGCTGACACCGGTTTCCTGAAGAAGCCGCAGGGCCAGGGCTTTGCCTTTGCCGGCCCGGCCTACATCGACCCGAGCTACTTCGGCTCGGGCGTGGGCGTGGCCGTGCGCAAGACCGACACCGCCCTGCAGCAACGCTTCAACCAGGCCATCGCCGCCATCCGCGCCAACGGGGTCTACCTGCAGCTGCAGAGCAAGTACTTCGACTTCGACATCTACGGCGACAACGCACGTTGATCCACCAGGAGCCCTGGATGCTGCACGGATACCTCGGATCATTGCTCGAAGGCGCGGCCATGACACTGGCCGTGGCCCTGGGCGCCATGGCCATCGCCATGCTGCTCGGCCTGGCCGGGGCGGCCGCCAAGCTCTCGGCCTCGCGCAGCCTGCGCGGCCTGGCCCAGGCCTACACCAGCACCGTGCGGGCCATCCCCGACCTGGTGCTGATGCTGCTCGTCTACTACGGCGGACAGATGCTGCTCAATGACGCCCTCGCCGCCCTGGGGGCCACCGACTACGTCGACATCCACCCCGGCGCCGCCGGCGTGCTCACCCTGGGTTTCATCTTCGGTGCCTACCTGACCGAGACCTTCCGCGGCGCCTTCCTGGCCGTGCCCGCCGGCCAGCGCGAGGCGGCCCTGGCCTGCGGCATGTCGCGCAGCCAGGCCTTCGTGCGCATCGTCGGGCCGCAGATGCTGCGCCACGCCCTGGCGCCGCTGTCCAACAACTGGCTGGTGATGATCAAGAGCACGGCCATCGTCTCGGTGATCGGCCTGACCGACCTGATGCACCGCGGCAGCCTGGCGGCCGGCGCCACCCGAGAGCCCTTTCTGTTCTACGGTGCGGTGGCGCTGATCTACCTGGTCTTCACCTCCGTCTCTGAGCTGGCCGTGGCCCGGCTGCAGCGCCAGCTCGCGATCGGCACGCGGAGGGTCGCGCTGTGAGCTTCGACACCCTGCTTTCGCAATGGCCGCTCTACTTGTCGGGCGCCTGGACCACGCTGTGCCTGCTGGGCGCGGCCCTGCTGCTGGGCGGCCTGCTGGCGGTGCCGCTGGCCGTGCTGCGCAGCCTGGCCTCGCCCTGGTTGAACAAGCCGGTCTGGCTCTACACCTATGTGATCCGAGGCACGCCGATGCTGGTCCAGCTGTTCCTGCTGTACTACGGCCTGGCCCAGTTCGAGGCGGTGCGCAACAGCCCGTTCTGGCCCTGGCTCAGCTCGGCCTGGTTCTGCGCGGTGCTGGCCTTCGCACTCAATACCTGCGCCTACACCACCGAGATCCTGCACGGCACGATCAAGGCCCTGCCCGCCGGCGAGATCGAGGCCGCCCAGGCCCTGGGCATGAGCCGCGCCGTGATGCTGCGCCGGGTGGTGCTGCCCTCGGCCCTGCGCCGGGCGCTGCCGGCCTATGGCAACGAGGTGGTGATGATGCTGCACGGCACCTCGCTGGCCAGCGTGGTCACCCTGCTGGACCTGACCGGCGCCGCCCGTGAGTTCAATGCCCGCCACTACCTGCCCTTCGAGGCCTTTCTCAGTGCGGCGGCCCTCTACCTGCTGATCACGCTCGCATTGGTCAGCCTGCTGCGCCAGGCCGAGCGCCGCTGGCTGACCCCCATGCTGGCCCGCGGCTGATGCGCGCCCGACCCTTCGACACGAACCCCACGCCATGCAGATCCGCCACCATCCCCTTCATGCTGCCACCCCCGGCACGGCCCGCGAGCTGATCAGCCTGCACTTCGGCACTCCGGGCAGCGGCCCCAAGACCACCATCCAGGCCTCGCTCCATGCCGACGAGGTGCCGGCCATGCTGGTCGCCCATCACCTGCGCCATGGCCTGGCCCGGCTGGAGGCCGAGGGCCGCCTGGCCGGCGAGGTCGTGCTGGTGCCGGTGGCCAATCCGCTGGGCCTGTCGCAGCGCCTGCTGCAGCAGCCCATCGGCCGCTTTGACCTGGCTTCGGGGGAGAACTTCAACCGCCACTACGCCGACCTGGTGCCCGCCGTGCTGGCCCAGGTCGAGGGCCGGCTGGGCAGCGATGCCAGCGCCAATGTGGCGCTGGTCCGCCGTGCGCTGCGCGGCGCCTGCGCGGCCCTGCCGGCCGACAGCGAGCTCGCCAGCCTGCGCCGCACCCTGCTCAGCCTGGCCGCCGACGCCGACACCGTGCTTGACCTGCACTGCGACAACGAAGCCGTGCTGCACCTCTACACCGCCACGCCGCTGTGGCCGCAAGTGGCGCCGCTGGCCCAGGCCCTGCAGGCCGAGCTGACGCTGCTGGCCACCCAGTCGGGTGACGAGCCTTTTGATGAAGCCTGCTCCATGTTCTGGCCCCGGCTCTCGCAGGCCCTGGCCGAGCG
>CALRVU010000119.1:0-7895 GCA_943371685.1 Bordetella parapertussis
GATCGTCGACGAGGTGCGCTCGCGCGGTGGCGTGACCATCGTCGACGAGATCTACCTCGGCCTCTCCTATGACGACGCCTACGCCCGCAGCGCGCTGGCCCTGGGCGACGACGTGATCTCGGTCAACAGCTTCTCCAAGTACTTCAACATGACGGGCTGGCGCCTGGGCTGGCTGGTCGTGCCGCCCGCCCTGGTGGCGCCACTGGAAAAACTGCAGCAGAACCTCTACATCTGCGCCTCCAGCATTGCCCAGCACGCAGCGCTGGCCTGCTTCACCCCAGCATCACTGGCCCTCTACGAGACCCGGCGCGCCGCCTTCCGCGAACGCCGAGACTTCATCGTGCCGGCCCTCAATGCCATGGGCTTGACGGTGCCCGTCATGCCCGACGGTGCCTTCTATGCCTGGGCCGACTGCAGCAGCGTCTCGGACAGCAGCTGGAACTTCTGCATGGACGTGCTGAACCAGGCCCATGTGGCGCTGACGCCCGGTCGGGACTTCGGCCCGGCGGCCGCAGAACGCTACTTCCGCCTGTCCTTTGCCAGCGGCCTGCCACAATTGGCAAAAGCGGCGGATCGCCTGGCTGAATTGATCCGACGCTGAGACCGATTTCACACTTTCGTGACCGGCCCGATGCAATACTGCAACGCGCCCCTGCGGCGCGTTCCCTGTTCACCCCATGTCCTGGCCCCAATTCAAAACCCGTCGCAACGCCGAGGCCTCATCCTCGACCTTGTTCCACAGCACGCTGGTCGAAGACCGGCAGCTGAGTCGTTTCGATCCCATGCCTGGCATGCTGCAGGCCGACGGCGACTACAACCATCTGGCGCTGGCCTCGGGGGAGATCGGCCGCTACCAGTTGCGCACGGTGCTGGGCGAGGGTGGTCTGGGCCGGGTCTATGGCGCCTGGGATCCCCTGCTGTCGCGCCGCGTCGCGGTCAAGACGCTGCAGGCCACGGCCACCCCGGCCCCCGGCGCCACACCCGCCGCCGACAGCACCGCCAACGAGCAGATCCTCAATGAGGCACGTGCCGCCGCCCGGCTGACCCACCCGCACATCGTCACTGTCTATGACGCCGGCAACAGCGACCAAGGCGTCTACATCGCCATGGAGCCGCTGCAGGGCCTGGACCTGCGCCAGATGCTGCGCCAGGGTTGGCGACCCGGCTTTGTCGAGGCTGGCAGCCTGGTGCGACGGGTGGCCGAGGCCTTGGCCTATGCCCACGGCAAAGGCGTGATCCACTGCGACATCAAGCCGGCCAACATCTTCATGGTCGACCGCCGCCAGCCCAAGGTGCTGGACTTCGGCATCGCGCGCATGGCGCGGCGCGATGAGTCCGCCCAGGTCAGCGCGTCGGCAGGCTCGCCGCACTATCTTTCGCCCGAGCAACTGCAGCACGGCCTGGTGGATCGGCGCTGCGACGTGTATTCGCTCGGCGTCGTGCTGTTTGAGCTGCTGACCGGCCGGCCGCCCTACAACGGCCATACCGTGGCCGAGCTCAATTCGGCCGTGCTGAACGCACCACAACCGATCGCCCGCCAGATCGAACCCAGCGTACCGCCCACGCTGTCGGCCATTGCCGAGCGCGCCATGGCCCGCTCGCCCGATGACCGCTACCCTTCTGCTCGCCACCTGGCCATGGCCTTGCGCGACTGGAAGGACTCGGACGAAGCCCACAAGTACGCCGTGCGCTCGCGCAGCCAGTTGCGATTCAGCCAGCCTTGGGTGGGCGGCCTGCTGCTCACCCTGCTGGCCTTGAGCTCGTCCGCTCTGGTGTGGAGCTTGATGCGCTGAAAGCGCCTGCGCGCCTGCTGCAGCGCAGCAAGGCTCAACTATCATCCCAGCCGCCATGACTGCGCCCGCCGCCCTGCCCTTGTTCTGCCTCCCGGTACGGGTGTACTGGGAAGACACGGACGCGGGCGGCGTGGTGTTCTATGCCAACTACCTCAAGTATTTCGAGCGGGCCCGCACCGAGTGGCTGCGCCAGGCGGGCATCGGCCAGCAAACCCTGAAAGAGACCGAAGGCGCCATCTTCGTGGTGGCCGAGGCGACCGTCAAATATCTGCAGCCGGCCCGGCTCGATGATGCCATCGAGGTCAGCGTGCTGTCCGCCGTCGCCAGCCGGGCCAGCCTGCAAGTGCAGCAACAGGCCAGGCGGGGCACCGGCCCGTCATCATCACTGCTTTGCGAAGCGAGCATCCATATTGCTTGCGTCGATCACACCACCTTTCGGCCCCGCCGGATTCCCAGCGACGTTCTAGACCGACTCTTGCCATGAACCAGGACCTTTCCATCATCAACCTCGTGCTGCATGCCAGCCCGGTGGTGCAACTGGTGATCGCCGCACTGCTGCTGGTCTCGCTGGCCAGCTGGAGCGTGATCTTCTCCAAACTGGTGGGCCTGTCGCGCATCAAGGCCCGCAACAACGAGTTCGAACAAGAGTTCTGGTCGGGCAAGAACCTCAACGAACTGTTCCGCACCGCCAGCAACAAGGCCGAATCCGCCCCGATGGAGCGGCTGTTTGCCAGCGGCATGCGCGAGTTCCTGAAGCTGCGTGAGCGCCAGCTCGACACCGGCAGCCAGCTCGACGGCGCGCGCCGGGCCATGCGGGCCACGCTGCAGCGCGAGCTCGACACCCTGGAGGGCAACATCGGCTTCCTGGCCTCGGTCGGCTCGGTCAGCCCCTATGTGGGCCTGTTCGGCACGGTCTGGGGCATCATGCACGCTTTCGTGGGCCTGTCCAACCTGCAGCAGGTCTCGCTGGCCACGGTGGCGCCCGGCATTGCCGAGGCCCTGGTGGCCACGGCCATCGGCCTGTTCTCGGCCATTCCGGCCGTGATCGCCTACAACCGCTTCGCCCGCGACATCGACCGCGTGGCCATCCAGCTGGAGAGCTTCATCGAAGAGTTCTCCAACATCCTGCAGCGCAATGTGGCCGGCCCGGCCACTGCGCCGGTGCGCTGAGCGAGCAGGACACCATGCCAGCAACCGTATCCCGAGGCGGCGGCCGCCGCCGAGCCATGAACGAGATCAACATGGTCCCGTTCATCGACGTGATGCTGGTGTTGCTGATCATCTTCATGGTCAGCGCACCGCTCATCTCCACCGCCGTGGTGGATCTGCCCACCGTGGGCAAGGCCCGACAGCGCCCGCAGAGCGTGATCGAGGTCATCGTCGGCACCGACGAGAAGTTGCGCATCAAGCTCGACAAGGGCGAGGCCGAATCAGTGGCCCTGCCGCAACTGGCGAGCCGGGTGCGGGCGGCACAGAACGGCAGCGCCGAGGTGCCGGTGGTCATTTCTGCCGACAAGCAAGTGCGCTATGAGAGCGTGGTCAAGGTCATGGACACCTTGCAGCGCAACGGCGTGCAGCGGGTCGGTCTGTCGGTCAAGCAAGGCAATTGAGCACTGTGGACCGGTCGCTGCTGCCCCTGATGGTGCCCCGCGAAACGCTGCGCCCGCCGAGTGCGGACAGCACGGGCACCGGCGCGCTGGTGTCCCTGATCGCCCACGGCGCGCTGGTCGGCGCCCTGGCGCTGGGTGTGCAGTGGCGCACCGAGGAGCCGGCTGGCGTCGAGGCCGAACTGTGGGCCGCCGTGCCCGAGCTCGCCGCCCCGCCCGCCGCCACGCCTGAAGAACTGCCGGCCCCGGTGGTCGAGCCGCCCCCGGAGGTGGCTCCGCCCCCCGTCGTGGCACCGCCCCCGCCGCAGGCCGAGGCGCCCGACGCCGAGATCGCCCTGGAGCGCGAGCGCGAGCAGAAGCGCAAGGCCCAGGAGCGCAAGGAGGCCGAGGACCAACGCGCCCGCGAAAAGCGCCAGCAGGCCGAGCGCGATCGCAAGGAGGCTGCCGCCAAGGCCGAGCGCGAAGCCGAGCGAGAGGCCGAAAAGCGCAAGCAAGAGACCGAAGCCCAGCGCAAGCAGCAAGACAAGCTGGCCAAGGCCGAACAACAGAAGCGCGAGAAGCAGGAGGCCGCGCGGCTCGATGCCCAGCGCCAGGCCAATTTGCGCCGGATGACCGAGCAGGCCGGCGGCAACGGCAGCCCGGAGAGCACGGGCACGGCAGCCCGCAGCGCCGGGCCTTCCGCCAACTACGCCGGTCGAATCAAGGGCTACATCAAACCCAACATCGTTTTGACGGACGCCGTGAGTGGCAATCCGACGGCCGAGGTGGAGGTGCGTGTGACGCCCGACGGCACCATCATTGCCCGCCGCCTGACCCAGCCCAGCGGCAGCCGCGAGTGGGACGAAGCCGTCCTGCGCGCCATCGACCGCACGGCCAAGCTGCCGCGCGATACCGACGGCCGCATTCCGCCGACCATCGTCATCACCTTCAGGCCGGCCGAGTAGGCGCGACGCTCGCGCCTGCCAAAGTCGCCTGCTCAGGCAGCCTGCTCGACCGCCACCAACCAGCCCTCGGTCAGTGCCCGTATCAACCAGGACTGGAAGTCCGCCGGTGCGGCTTCCGCCAGGGCTGCGCCCAGGCTGCATCCGGCCAGCAGCGCCTGCGTGAACGCCGCATCAGCGCTGTCCATCGCGTCCACCTTGACCGCCCAGCCCGACCGCCACACCACCACCGACTCAGCCAGACCAAGGGCCATGGCCTCGCGCACTGCCTCGAACCGGTCAGGCTGCTCGCGCTGTGCCGGTTGGTGCGCCTGCCAGATCGACCACAAAGCTTGACCGGACCGCAGCACACCCAGCCCCGGTTGAAAACGCAGATGGACGACCAGCGGGTCACACTCGGCCAGCCGCTGCAAGCCCGGCAGCATGCCGTCTGCGGTCTCGGCCACCCGCGCATCCGCAGCCGTCAGGGCCTGATGCACAAGCCACTCCAGTCGCGCGACATCGGTCAGGTAGGGCTCGTCCTGCAACTCGGGCACGGCCTGCAACAACGCCGGCAAAGCCTGACCCCACTGCGCCAGATCACCACGATCGGGTGGTGACTGCTGCCACAGGCGCCAGGCGAGTGCCTGCAGCGCGTCCTCGCCCACCAGCTCGGTGAACACCGGATACACCGCTTGCAAGGCGCGGGCGGCCGTGGCGCGGGCATTGCGCCGGTAGGCTTCTAAGCCGTCATCGTCCGCCTCATGCGCAGGCGCTGCGGCCGTGGCCCGATGCTGCAGGCCCGGGCCAGGCAGGCACGACCAGCCCGCGGGCAGCGCCGATGAATCATGCAGCAGGGCTTGCAGCAGTGCGGCCTGATGCAGGGCTTCAGCCATGACCGGGATGCCCCAGCGTTTGAATCACACACGCATCAGCCCGCCGCACCTCGGCCAGCAGATCGGCAAAGGGCGGCAGGTCGGTGTCCCACTCCACCAGCGTGGGCAGCGCGCCAAAGCGCCGCAGTGCATGGCGGTACAGCGCCCAGACCGGCTCGCGCACCGCCGAGCCGTGGTCGTCAATGACCAGTGCGCCATGGTCGTTGTAGCCAGCCAGGTGCACCTCGCCGGGCACGTCCGGCTCGATCTCGTCCAGCCAGGCACAAGCCGCACCCAGCGGATCCGCTGCGCCGCTGTTCAGTGCATTGACCATCAAATTGTTCACGTCGAGCAGCAGGCTGCAACCGGTGCGCCGCGCCAGGGCATTGAAAAACGCGGGCTCGCTGAGCGTGTCGCCCTGCCGCACCAGATAGGCCGACAGGTTCTCGACCAGCAGAGGCCGGCGCAAGCGCTCCTGCACCTGCTGCACATGGCGCACCATGATGTCCAGGCTGGCTTCATTGAAGGCGATCGGCAGCAGGTCAGATCCATGCACAGTCTCGGCATGGCCGGGCAGCACGGCCCGGGCAAAGCTGGCATGGTCGGACACCCGCACCGGATCCACCCGCTCCACCAAGGCCGCCAGGCGGCTCAGGTGCCATTCGTCCAGACCGGCGGCCGAGCCCAGCGCCAGACCCACGCCATGCAGGCTGACCGGGTAGTGCCCACGCGCGGCCATCAAGCTGGCCAGCGCGGCACCGCCCAGACCAAAGAAGTTCTCCGAGTGAACTTCGATGAAGCCCAGCGCGGGCCGCTCGACCAGCAGCGCCGCCTCGTGCGGCTGTCGCCAGCCCAGACCGCTGCTCAAGACTTGGCAGCCGCCTTGGCTTCGTCGGCGGACAGGCCCTTCATGTCCTTGCAAGTGCCCTTGGGCACGTACTTCCATTCGCCCTTGTCGTTGTCCGTCTTGGCCTGGCCAGCGCAAGAGTGGCTGCCGCTCAGGTTGGCGCAATCATTGGCACCTGCCTTGGCAATGCCGTAGCACTTTTCCTTGGCTTGCGCCTGGGCGCTGGTGCTGAGGGCGCCCAGACCCAGAGACAGGGCAGCGGCGAGGGCGGAAGAGACAACGGCATTCGATTTCATGGGAATCTCCAAAGGGCCAAACAGTTTGAGAAGTGCCGCAAGTTGCACGAGCGCAACCTCGACAAGGGTTCAGTCGACCGTCATGCCGGATCCTTACACTGCAAGCATCGAAATGATCGAACTTGCCGGGACGCAAGCATGCCGCATGACTGATTTTGCCCGTGCCGTCGAAGCCTTGCGGCCGCAATTGATGCGTTACGCCCAGTCGCAACTGCGCAACCCGGCCTGGGCCGAGGACGCGGTGTCGGACACCCTGCTGGCCGCGCTGGAAAAGCCGCAGAGCTTTGCCGGCGGCTCTCAGCTCAAGACCTGGCTGGTCGGCATCCTCAAGCACAAGCTGATCGACCAGTTGCGCCGCCACTCCCGCGAGGCCACCGTGCTGGACGGCGACGACAGCGCCGACCTCGACGATGCCTTGTTCGACGCCACGGGCCATTGGCGCGAGGCCCCAGGCCACTGGCCCGATCAACCGGAGGACCGCCTGCGCCAACAGCAGTTCCTGGCCGTGCTCGATGCCTGCGTCGAGCAGCTGCCGGCCACGCAGGGCCGGGTGTTCATGATGCGCGAGTGGCTGGAGCTCGACAGTGACGAGGTGTGTAAGGCTTTGGCCATCAGCCCGACCAACCTGTGGGTGCTGCTGCACCGCGCTAGGCTGCGCCTGCGCGAATGTCTGCAGCAGACCTGGTTCTCCACCCACGCCGCCTGACCATGCCACTGCACATCACCTGTCGAGAGGCCGCCCGCTTGATGCTGCTGAGCGAAGAGCGCCTGCCTGCGCTGGGCGAACGGCTCCGTCTGGGCCTGCATCAACAGATCTGCCCGCCCTGCAAACGCTTCAAACTGCAGGTGCGTCGCATGAGGAACGACTTGACGATGTGGCGCCGCTACCGGGACGGCGACGACCCAAATCCTTGAACCACCGGGCCTTTGCGGCCTTGCATCGCGCATTGCATGGTCGGCGGGCCTGCTAGGCTGATGGTATGAGCATGCCACCTCAACGCTCTTCTTCCGGATCGCCGCTGGAGCCTGCCGCCCAGGGCCGGACTGCGCCCGGCTTCATCTGGCCCACGCCGCCCTACGCCAGCTATGCGGCGGCCGTGCCGCAATCGGAGCCCGAGCCCTGCGAGATCGAGGGCCTGAACGGCAAGGCCATGCGCGCCCGGCTGACCCTGTTCGACCCCGGTCAGGAGCTGCTGCAAGTGCAGCTGCCCCCCGCGCGCACCACCCTACCGCTGCGCATGAACCAGTTCCGCCACCTGACGCTGCTGACCCCGTTGCGGCCGGTGATGGTGGGCGGTGCGGACCGTGGCGACTGGCTCGACTTCCATCCCGCCATCAGCTACCAGGTCGAGCTGAACGACGGCAGCCAGTTGAGCGGCCGAACCATCGGCCATGTTGAAACGCCGGAAGGCCTGTTCCTGTTTCCGCCCACCGACGAGCAAGGCACGGTGCAGCGCCTGTTCGTGGCCAAGGGCATGGTCCGGCGCGTCGGCTTCGGACCCAGCCTCGGCGAGGTGCTGGTGGCCCACCAGACCGCCAATCCGGCACAGATCGCCA
>CALRVU010000120.1:0-7872 GCA_943371685.1 Bordetella parapertussis
ACCGCATCAAGTCCATGCGTGGTGCCCTGGTGGCGCATCTGCAGGCAGCCGGCATCACCCGCGACCTCAGCTTCATCACCACCCAGCGTGGCATGTTCAGCTACTCGGGCCTGAGCAAGCCGCAGATGGAGCGCTTGCGGGCGGAATTCGGCGTCTACGGCGTTGATTCCGGCCGGATCTGCGTGGCTGCGCTGAACGAGAAGAACCTGCGCTACGTGGCCGAGGCGATCGCCAAAGTGCTCTGAATCCGGGCAGCAAACGCTGCTTCGTGATCGAAAAGCGGCCCTTTCGGGCCGCTTTGTCGTTCAACCACGCCTTGGCGTTTGCCCTAATCTGGCAATTGCTGATCGTAGGATTACCAATGCAAGGGCTTATGTTGCAGCGCACAATCCACACATCAACCCGATGTCAGCGTGGCATCAGCAAGGCCGACGCATCATCGGGTTCGGGCCATCGAATGGCCGTGACCCCTTGGAGCCCTTCATGCTGTATCAGCTTTATGAAACCCAACGCGCGCTGATGGCGCCGTTCTCAGAGTTCGCCAGCGCTTCCGCCAAGCTCTACAGCCACCCTCTGTCGCCGTTCACGCACACGCCCCTGGCGCAGCGGGTATCGGCCAGCCTGGGCTTGATGCACCGTCTGGCCAAAGACTATGAGAAGCCGGAATTCGAGATCACCAGCATCAAGGTGGATGGTGCCGATGTGGCGGTTCAGGAGCAGGTCGCGGTCGAGAAGCCCTTCTGCCGCCTGATCCGTTTCAAGCGCTTCACGGACAACCTCGCCGCGCTGTCGACCATGAAGAGCCAACCGGTGGTTCTGGTCGTCGCGCCGCTGTCCGGCCACCACTCCACGCTGCTGCGCGACACGGTCAAGAGCCTGCTGCAACATCACAAGGTCTACATCACCGACTGGACTGATGCCCGCATGGTGCCGCTGACGGCCGGCTCGTTTGATCTGTCGGACTACATCGGATACGTCCAGGACTTCATTCGACACCTGGGTCCCGAGGTCAACGTCATTTCCGTCTGCCAGCCCACGGTGCCGGTGCTCGCGGCCATTTCGTTGCTGGCGACCCATGGCGAATTCACCCCCCGCACCATGACGATGATGGGCGGTCCGATCGACGCCCGCAAATCACCGACCTCGGTCAACAACCTGGCGACCAACAAGCCCTACGAGTGGTTCGAGAACAATGTGATCTACCGGGTGCCCTCCAACCTGCCGGGCGCCGGTCGCGCCGTCTATCCCGGCTTTCTGCAGCACACCGGTTTCGTGGCCATGAACCCTGACCGGCACATGAGCTCGCACTACGACTACTTTCTCGACCTGATCCGCGGCGACGACGACAGTGCCGAGTCGCATCGCCAGTTCTATGACGAGTACAACGCCGTGCTGGACATGCCGGCCGAGTACTACCTGGAAACCATCAAGACGGTGTTCCAGGACTTTGCCCTGGTCAACGGCACCTGGAATGTCCACGGCACCATCGTCAACCCGGCCGACATCACGACCACGGCCTTGCTGACGGTTGAAGGCGAGCTCGACGACATCTCGGGCGCCGGCCAGACCCGCGCCGCCCACGACCTGTGCACCGGCATCGCCAAGGGCCGTCAGTTCCACTACGACGTGGCAGGCGCCGGTCACTACGGCATCTTCTCTGGCCGTCGCTGGCGTGAGAAGGTCTATCCAGAGGTCCGCGAGTTCATCAAGCGTTTCAACGCCCCTGACGAAGTGATGAACCTGGTCAGTGATCGCGCGAGCGCCAAGTCCGCCCGCAAGGCCCTCATCCAGCCCGTGACGGCCCAGGACGACACGCCGACCATCACCGAGCAGGCTGCGGCACCGGCTCGCAAGCGCACCCGCAAGGCTGCCAGCGCCTGAACAAGCCCATCCGGGGTGGCGCCTCGCCGCTGCAGAGATAATCGCAGCGGTGAACGAAGCGCCCTCCCCCACATCCCTGTCGCCGAGCGCATCGGCATTGGCCGAGCGTCTCGATGCGGCGCTGCCGCAGACCCAGTGCACGCGTTGCGGCTATCCGGACTGCCGTGCCTACGCGGTCGCCATGGCCTCGGGCGAAGCCCCCATCAACCAGTGCCCGCCGGGCGGCAGCGAGGGCATTGCCCGCCTGGCAGCCATCACCGGCCAGCCCTGGCAACCCCTCAATCCGGCGCATGGTCACGAAGGTCCGCGCGCCGTCGCCATCATCGACGAGGACTGGTGCATCGGCTGCACACTGTGCATGAAGGCCTGCCCGGTCGATTGCATCGCCGGAGCCTCCAAGCGCATGCACACCGTCCTGGAGGCCGATTGCACGGGCTGCGAACTCTGCGTACCGGCCTGCCCGGTGGACTGCATTAGCATGGCCCCCGTCACCGGCAAGGCCACGGGCTGGGATGCCTGGAGCCCCGAGGCCGCTGACGCTGCCCGCGGCCGCTACGCCTTCCGCCTGTTCCGCATCGAGCGGGAGCGCAGCGAGAACGATGCGCGCCTGGCCGCCAAGGCCGCCACCAAGCTGGCTGACCTCGAGAGCCACACGCTGCACACCGATCCGGCCGTGATCGAGCGCAAGCGCGCCGTGATCGAAGCGGCGCTGGCCCGCTCTCGTGCACAACGCGCGGCACCCACTGAAGGCGTCACGGCCAACCCCGCGCCGTCGCCAGAACCCGACCGGGATCCGCCAGCATGACGCCGCAGCAGATTGAGCGCTTCTTTGCCACCCTGCAGGCCGCCAACCCGCATCCGGAGACCGAGCTGCAGTTCACCAGCGTGTTCGAGCTGCTGGCTGCCGTGCTGATGTCAGCCCAGGCCACCGACGTCAGCGTCAACAAGGCCAGCCGGGCCCTGTTCGCCAAGGCGCCCACAGCGGCCCGCATGCTGGCCCTCGGCGTCGAGGGTGTCGAGGCCCACATCAAGACCATCGGCCTCTACCGCACCAAGGCCCGCCACCTGATCGAGACCTGCCGCATCTTGATCGAGCAGCATGGCGGGCAGGTACCCAGCCGGCGCGAGGATCTGGAAGCCCTGCCCGGCGTGGGCCGGAAAACGGCCAATGTGGTGCTCAATGTGGCCTTCGGTTTGCCCACCATGGCGGTGGACACGCACATCTTCCGGGTCAGCAACCGCACCGGGCTGGCCCCGGGCAAGACCGTGCTGGCGGTTGAACAAGCGCTGCTCAAGCGCATTCCGCCGGCCTATCGGGTGGACGCGCACCACTGGCTGATCCTGCACGGACGCTATGTCTGCCAGGCCCGCACGCCACGATGCGGCGCCTGCCAGGTCGCCGCCTGTTGCGATTCACGCCCCAAGAACTGAAGAGCCTGTCGGGCGGGCGGCTTTTCCGGGCTTTGCCCGGGCCGGGGAGACCAACAATCTCCTCATGTTGATCCCCTTTTGGTCCGATGACGCTCACATGAGCTCATCACGCCTCATCCAACGCCTGCTTCGGCGCCGCCCTGCGGCCCCGGCACCGTCGAGCCGGATCGACATCACGCCGCCGGCACTCTGGGGTCAGGCCGAGCCGGTCTGGACGTCCCTCTGGCACTGGCTCAAGAAATCCGACCCATTGGTCAGCGCCCCCGTGCGACTGCTCGACTGCGCACGCACCGACTTCTGCAAAGCCATGAGCGACCTGCGCAGCGACGCCGTGCAGGACTTGCAGCAGCGCGCTGGCCATGCCCGCTCGCTGCGCGAGCTCTGGCACCTGCGGGCCGAGCTCTACAACCTGATCGGCATGCACCTGAACCAAGCCGAGGCCGACCGGCGTCTGGCCTTGGTGAACCGCCATTTCCCTGCCCGGGCAGCCGGGCCGTCCCACGCTTCTTCGAGTGATCGCCATGTCCAACGCACGACCCTTTGAGCCGGATTCGCGCGGTTATGCCGACACCGTTCCCAGTGAGTTCATGGGCATCGGCGAAGCCGACAGCCTGACCGACAGCCTGAGTGGCATGCCCGCCGATCGCGCCGCCCGCATCGCAGCGCGTCGCGCCTTCGTCGAGATGAAGCAGATCTTCATCCGCGCCGTCGCACCGCTGGGTGACCGCAAGGGCGCCTGGTTGCGCAGCCAGGTCCGGCTGGCCAATGAGCCCATCGACCTCTGGTTGCTGCGCGGACCCGTTCTGGCCGCTCTGCGTCATGAAGACGGCTGCACCCGGACCCTTCGTGCCGATCTCTACCGCGGTCTGGACAGCCTGTTCCCTGACGCCAACATGGCGCTGGCGGGGCAGGACAGCAGCGGGCCGCCATCCGTTCCCCCGCTGCCTGAGCCCTGGGTCATCTGGGCTGCCGGCGAAGGCCAGAACAACGCCAGGCGCTGAGGCATCACGCCGGGAGCGTGGCGCGGTGCAAAATCGGGGGTGTGAACATCATCATCCTCGACGACTATCAGGACGCCGTGCGCAAACTCCCCTGCGCAGCCAAACTGAACCATCTCCAAGCCAAGGTCTTCACCAACACGGTCAAAGGCCTGGGTCAGCTCTCCGTTCGACTGCGTGACGCCGAAGTGCTGGTCACGATCCGGGAGCGCACGCAATTCAATCGACAACTGCTCGAGAAGCTGCCCAAGCTGCGGCTGATCTCGCAGACCGGTCGGGTCGGCGCCCACATCGACGTCGAAGCCTGCACCCGACTGGGCATTGCCGTGGCCGAAGGGGTGGGCTCGCCCCATGCTCCTGCCGAGCTGACCTGGTCACTGATCATGGCGGCCATGCGCCGCCTGCCGCAGTACATCGGCAACCTCAAGCATGGCGCCTGGCAGCAGTCGGGCCTGAAGGCCTCTTCCATGCCGCCGAACTTCGGCCTGGGCATGCAGTTGCGCGGCAAGACCCTGGGCGTGTGGGGCTACGGCAAGATCGGCGCCATCGTCGCCGGCTATGGCCGCGCCTTCGGCATGACCGTGAAGATCTGGGCCAGCGCAGACAGCCAGCAGCGCGCGCGTGACGACGGCTTCGAGATCTTCGACAGTCACGAAGCCTTGTTTGAGCAGAGCGATGTACTGAGTGTGCATCTGCGGCTTTCTGATCGGACCCGCCACATCGTCACCCAGGCCGATCTGGCCCGCATGAAGCCCACCGCCCTGTTCGTCAACACCTCCCGCGCCGAGCTGGTGGAAGACTCGGCGCTGGTGGCCGCGCTCAACCGCGGCCGTCCCGGCATGGCTGCGGTCGACGTCTTCGAGACCGAGCCCATCCTCCAGGGGCACCCCCTGCTGAGGCTCGAGAACGCGATCTGCACGCCGCACATCGGATATGTGGAGCAAGACAGCTATGAACACTACTTCAGTGCTGCCTTTGACAACGTGGTGAACTTCATCGCCGGCACACCCAGCCGCATCGTCAACCCCGACGCCCTGAAGGTCATCCGGTGACGCACGCGCCGTCCGGCGCGGCACGCGAGGGACGCTGGGCCCTGCTGTTCGGCAACTTCGTCATCGGCTGCGGCGTGATGGTGGTCGCCGGATCGCTCAATGACCTGACCCGCTCCCTGCAGGTCAGCGTGGCGGCCAGCGGTCAATTGATCACCGTGGCAGCGCTGGTGATGGCCTTGGGCGCGCCCTTGCTGGCCGCGCTGGTGGGCCGCTGGGACCGCCGCCGCCTGCTCACGGGGGCCCTGCTCTGGTATGCCCTGGGCCATGCGGCCAGTGCCTTGATGCCGGACTACCACGCGCTGCTGCCCGTGCGGGCCCTCAGCATGCTGGCGGCCGCCGTGTTCACGCCCCAGGCGGCTGCCGCGATCGGCTGGCTGGCGCCGGCAGAACAGCGGGGTCGGGCCATCACATTCATCTTTCTGGGTTGGTCGGTGGCCTCGGTGCTGGGCATGCCGCTGCACAGCTACATCGGAGAGACCGCCGGCTGGCGCTGGGCTTTTGCCCTGGTGACCGTGCTGTCCCTGATCGGCGCCGCCTGGGTCTGGCGCAGCCTGCCCGATGGCGTGCGACCGCCCGCGCTGAGCCTTGCCCAATGGCGCGATGTGTTCACCCACCCGGTGCTGATGGCCGTCATTGCGGTCACCGCCTTGTCCGGCGCGGGCCAGTTCACGGTGTTCGCCTACTTTGCGCCCTACTACCGGCAGATTCTGGGTGCCGAGGCTGCACAGATCAGTTTGCTCTTCGGATGGTTTGGCGCCCTCGGACTGGCCGGCAACCTCTTGCTCAGTCACCACGTCGATCGCTTCGGTGCGGGCCGCGCCGTGTCGGTGCTGCTGGCAGGGCTCTGGCTGTCACTGGCCCTGTGGCCCCTGGCCACCAGCGTGGCCAGCATGATGCTGGTGATCCTGCCCTGGGCGTTGACCGGCTTCGCCTCCAATTCGGCCCAGCAGGCCCGCCTGGGCTCGGCCGCGCCGGCGTTGGCGCCTGCGCTGATGGCGCTCAACACCTCCGCCATCTACCTCGGGCAGGCGCTGGGCGCAGGCGGTGGCGGCGCCATCGTGGCTGCCAACCAGGCGGCAGGCCGGCCCTTGTATGCCGGACTCAACTGGGTGGGACTGGCCTGGATCAGTCTGGCCTGTGCGCTCAGCCTCTGGGCGCTGCGCCGGATGAGACTACCCATCGGCCAGACGCCATGACCATGCCTCACCCCAGGCCGGGGCCCCGCAACCCCTGGCATCTCTTCGTCGCGTTCTCGCGCCTGTCGATGATGGGCTTTGGCGGCGTATTGCCCGTGGCCCACCGGGAACTGGTGGATCGGCTGGGTTGGCTCGATGACCGCGAGTTCGCTGAGTTGCTGTCGGTCGCCCAGGTGCTGCCGGGCCCGAACGTGGTCAACCTGTCACTGATGATCGGCGACCGGCAGTTCGGACTGCGCGGCGCCGCCGCCGCGCTGGCGGGCATGCTGCTGTTGCCCTCGGTGCTGGTCGTGGTGCTGGCCGCCAGCTACCGGGAGCTCGCCAATCTGCCCGTGGTCAATGGTGCCTTGCGGGGCATGGGTGCGGTGGCTGCGGGCATGGTGCTGGCCATGGCCTTGAAGATGCTCGTTCCGATGCGACAAAACCCGCTGAGCCGATCGGCCTGGATGCCCGTGGCCCTGGCGGTGGCGGTGGCCATCGGCTGGCTGCGCTGGCCGCTGGCGGCGGTGGTGAGCGGGTTTGGACTTTTGACCTGCGTTTACGCGGCATGGCGCTTGCGCTCCAGTCCGTCGCGCCAGGGAGCCGGGCATGAGCGCTGAGCTGCTCGCCCTCTTCCTGCATTGCATGACGCTGTCGCTGCTCGCCATCGGCGGCGTCATTGCCACCGCCCCTGATCTGCAACGCTTCGTGGTGGTGGAGCATGGCTGGATCAGCGCCGAGGCTTTCACCGGCTCGGTGGCACTCGCCCAGGCGGCCCCGGGCCCCAACCTGCTGTTCGTGGTGGTGGTGGGCTTCAATGTGGCGGGCCTGGCAGGCGCAGCGGCGGCCCTGTGCGGCCTGCTGCTGCCCAGCACGGTCTTGACGCTGGTGGTCACACGCTGGGGCGCCGCCCGGCGCGACAGTCTGGCCGTGCGCGCCTTCATCAGCGGCATGGCACCGGTCACCCTGGGGCTGTTGCTGGCCACGGGCAGTCTGCTGGCGGCTCCGGTGGCCGATCAGGGTCCGGGCCTGGCGCTGGTGGCTGCAGCCACGCTGCTGACCTGGCGCACCCGGCTGCATGCCCTCTGGTTGATCCTGGGTGGTGCCGTGCTGGGCGCCATGGGGCTGGTCTGATGGAGCGAGCGGTCGACCGACGCGCTCAGCGCGTCGCGTCGTCCTTGGTCCCAAAGATCTTGTCGCCGGCGTCGCCCAGGCCTGGAATGATGTAGCCCTGCTCATTGAGGTGGCTGTCGATCGCTGCCGTCCAGCAACGCACATCCGGATGAGCCCGCTCCAGCGCAGCCACGCCCTCGGGGGCAGCCACCAGCACCAGCG
>CALRVU010000121.1:0-7855 GCA_943371685.1 Bordetella parapertussis
TGGTGCAGGAGCTGCAAGGCCGCAGCCCGGCCGGCGGCATCGAGGTCAAGGTGATGCGCAAGGATGGCTCGATCTTCGATGCGCGCATGTACGTCTCGCCGCTGATCGACCCGCGCGGCCAGCAGACCGGCTGGATGACCTCGATGACCAACATCACCGAGGCCAAGCGCATCCGCGACCAGCTCTCGGCCTCGCATGAGCGCTTCACCACCGTGCTGGAGGGCCTGGACGCGGCCGTGTCCGTGCTGTCGGTGCAACAAGGCGAGCTCTTGTTCGCCAATCGCTCCTATCGGCTGTGGTTCGGCGCTGACGCCGGCGGCCATGCGCAGCTGGCCAACAGCACGGCTGCCACACCGTTCCGGGCCGAGGCCGATGAAGAGGTCGACGGCCTGTCCGGCCTGCCCACCCAGGAGCTGACCGAGTCCGGCGGCCAACCGCGCGAGGTCTATGTCGAATCACTGCAGATGTGGTTTGACGTGCGCACCCGCTACCTGCAGTGGACCGACGGCCGGCTGGCGCAGATGCTGATCGCCACCGACATCACCAGCCGCCGGCGGATCGAGGAACAAGCCCAGAACCAGGCCGAGAAGGCTCAGGTCACCAGTCGGCTGATCACCATGGGTGAGATGGCGTCGTCGGTGGCGCACGAGCTGAACCAGCCACTCACGGCCATCACCAACTATTGCAACGGCATGGTCAGCCGGGTGCGCGCGGAGTCGATCAAGACCGAGGACCTGATCGCTGCCCTGCAGAAGACTGCCCGCCAGGCCGAGCGCGCCGGCCAGATCATCCATCGCATCCGCGCCTTCGTGAAGAAGAGCGAACCGCAGCGCCAGCCGGCCCAGGCGCAGGACATCGTCGAAGACGCGGTCGAGCTGGCCAGCATCGAGCTCAAGCGGCGCAAGGTGGCCATCAACACTTATGTCGCGCAGCGCCTGCCCACGCTGCAGGTCGACCCGATCCTGATCGAGCAGGTGCTGATGAACCTGCTGAAGAACGCCGCCGAGGCCGTGGACAGTGCCCAGCTGCCCAGCGCCCGGCGCAGCATCGAGCTGCGCGTGGTGCCGCGCCACACACCTGAGGAAGGTGGCGTGATCGAGTTCAGCGTCACCGACATGGGCCCGGGCATGAAGGAAGAGGTTCTGTCGCGCCTGTACGAAGCCTTCTTCTCGACCAAGGCCGAGGGCCTGGGCATCGGCCTGTCGCTGTGCCGATCCATCATCGAATCCCACCGCGGAAGGATGAAGGCCCAGAACCTCTACAATGGCACGGTCGTGACAGGGTGCCGGTTCGCCTTCACCTTGCCTGTTGATCTCACCCAGCGCTCGGACGCGTTGTCGGCCTCAGAAATGCCCGACGCAGCGGCCGCAGCCAACTCGAACGCCACTGCTTCATGAGCCTGATCCCGAAAAAAGGTACCGTCTATGTGGTCGATGACGACGAGGCCGTTCGGGACTCGCTGCAATGGCTGCTGGAAGGCAAGGACTACCGCGTCAAGTGCTTCGATTCATCCGAATCGTTCCTCTCGCGCTTTGACCCCCGTGAAGTCGCCTGCCTGATCGCCGACATCCGCATGGATGGCATGAGCGGCCTGGAGTTGCAGGACCGCCTGCTGGAGCGCCGCAGCCCGCTGCCGGTGGTGTTCATCACCGGCCACGGCGACGTGCCGATGGCCGTGACCACCATGAAGAAGGGCGCGATGGACTTCATCGAAAAGCCCTTCAAGGAAGAAGAACTGGTTTCGCTGGTCGAGCGCATGCTCGATCAAGCCCGGGTCGCTTTCTCGCAGTATCAGGAGCAGGCCAGCCGCGACGCGCTGATTTCGCGCCTGACCACCCGCGAAGCCCAGGTGCTCGAGCGCATCGTCGCCGGCCGCCTGAACAAGCAGATTGCGGACGACCTCGGTATCAGCATCAAGACGGTGGAGGCGCACCGCGCCAACATCATGGAAAAGCTCAATGCCAACACCGTGGCCGATCTGCTGAAGATCGCCCTGGGCGCCAGCAACAAGGCCTGATCCGGGCCCGATCCACCACCACGGGGCCTGCGGGCCCCGTTTCAACTTCTTCGCTAGACCTTTGCGTCCAGCTCCAGCACCGAAAGACCCGCCATGACCGCACTCGTGATCGACGGCAACGCACTCTCACGCCAACTCCGTGCCGAAGTGGCAGGCCGCGCCGCCGCCCTCACTGCCCAGGGCAAGACGCCCGGCCTGGCGGTGATCCTGGTCGGCGAAGATCCGGCATCGGCCGTCTATGTGCGCAACAAGGTCAAGGCCTGCGAGGGCAGCGGCCTGCGCTCGGTGATGGAGAAGTACGACGCGAGCCTGCCTGAGGCCGATCTGCTGGCCCGCATCGCCGCACTCAATGCCGATCCGACCATCCACGGCATCCTGGTGCAGATGCCACTGCCCAAGCACATCGACCCGCACAAGGTGATCGAGGCCATTGCCACCGCCAAGGATGTGGACGGCTATTCGGTGCTGTCGGCCGGCGAGCTGATGGCTGGCCTGGAGGGCTTCCGGCCCTGCACGCCCTACGGCTGCATGAAGCTGATCGAGTCCACCGGCGTGTCGCTCAAGGGCAAGCATGCGGTGGTGATCGGGCGCAGTAACACCGTGGGCAAGCCCATGGCCCTGCTGCTGCTGCAGGCCAATGCCACCGTCACCATCTGCCACAGCGGCACGCCCGATCTGGCCTATCACACCCGTCAGGCGGACGTGGTGGTGGCGGCCGTGGGCCGGCGCAACACCCTGACCGGCGACATGGTCAAGCCCGGCGCCATCGTCATCGACGTGGGCATCAACCGCAATGACGAAGGCAAGCTCTGCGGCGACGTGGACCATGCCTCGGTCAGCGCCGTGGCCTCTCACCTCAGCCCGGTGCCCGGCGGCGTGGGTCCGATGACAATCACCATGCTGCTCGTTAACACCCTGGAAGCCGCCGAGCGCGCCGCTGCCCAGGGTTGAGCACCCGCCATTTGCCTGCAGCGCCCTGCGCACCGCGCCCCTTCTGACCTCAAGACCCGGATGACCATGACCAACCCGCTGCTCCAGTTCGACACCCTGACCGACTTCCAGGCGGTGCGCCCGGAGCATGTGAGCCCGGCCATCGATGTGCTGCTGGCCGAGTCCGAAGCCGCGCTGGAGCGGGCCGTCAGCGACGCCGTGCCGGCCGACTACGACGCCTTGTCTGCCGTGCTGGGTGTGGCCACCGAGCGCCTGGGCCGGGCCTGGGGTGCCGTGGGCCACCTCAACCATGTGGCTGACACGCCGGCCCTGCGCGCCGCACATGCCGAGAACCTGCCGCGCCTGACCGAGTTCTTCACCCGCCAGGGCAGCGACGAGCGCCTGTATGCCAAGTACAAGGCCCTGGCGGCCAGCCCGAACGCAGCGCAGCTGAGCCCGGCGCGTCAGCAGGCGCTGGCCCATTGGCTGCGCGACTTCAAGCTCGGCGGGGCCGATCTGCAGGGCGAAGCCAAGCAGCGCTTTGCGGCCATCCAAGACCGCATGGCCGAACTGGGCCAGGCCTTCTCCAACCATGTGCTGGACGCCACCGACGCTTTTGCCCACTACGCCAGCGCCGATGAACTGGCCGGCGTGCCGGCCGACAGCGTGGCCGCTGCCCGCGCCTCGGCCGAGGCCGAGGGCAAGGAAGGCCACAAGCTGACCCTGCACTTCCCCAGCTACTTTCCGGTGCTGCAGTACGGCAGCAACCGCGCCCTGCGCGAGCAGCTCTACACGGCCTATGTGACCCGGGCCAGCGAGTTCGGCCCGGCCGAGCGCGACAACAGCGCGGTGATGGCCGAACTGCTGACCCTGCGGGCCGAAGAAGCGGCCCTGCTGGGCTATGCCAATTACGGCGAGGTGTCGCTGGCGGCCAAGATGGCCCGCAGTCCGGCCGAGGTGATGCAGTTCCTGCGCAACCTGGCCGCCCGGGCTCGCCACAGCGCCGAGCAGGACCTGGCCGACCTGCGCGCCTTTGCGGCCACCGAGCTGGGCCTGGCCGATCTGCAGCCCTGGGACCTGGCCTACGCCGGCGAGAAGCTCAAGGAAGCCCGCTATGCCTTCAGCGACCAGGAGGTCAAGAGCTACCTGCCGCTGCCCAAGGTGCTGCAAGGCCTGTTCGGCATCATCGAGACCTTGTTCGAAGTGGCCATCCGGCCGGCCGACGCGCCGGTCTGGCACGCGAGCGTCAAGTTCTACCGCATCGAGCGGGCCGGCCAGCTGGTGGGTGAGTTCTACCTCGACCCGCATGCCCGCCCTGGCAAGCGCCCTGGCGCCTGGATGGACAACGCCCGCGATCGCTGGCTGCGGGCCGACAGCGGCGCGCTGCAGACCCCAGTGGCCTTTCTCGTCTGCAACTTTGCCTCGCCGGTGGGTGACAAGCCCGCCCTGCTGACGCACGACGACGTCATCACCCTGTTCCACGAGTTCGGCCACGGTCTGCATCACTTGTTGACCCAGGTGAACGACCTGGGCGTGTCGGGCATCGGCGGTGTGGAGTGGGACGCGGTCGAATTGCCCAGCCAGTTCATGGAGAACTTCTGCTGGGAATGGGAGGTGCTCAAGCACCTGAGCGCCCATGTGGACAGTGGCGAGCCCCTGCCCCGCGCGCTCTACGACAAGATGATTGCCGCCAAGAACTTCCAGAGCGGCTTGCAGACCTTGCGCCAGGTCGAGTTCGGCTTGTTTGACATGCGCCTGCACACCGAAGCCGACGCCGCCCAGCGTGTGCTGGCCGTGCTGGCCGAGGTGCGCGCCGAAGTGTCCGTGGTGCCGACGCCGGCCTTCAGCCGCACGCCTCACACCTTCTCACACATCTTTGCGGGCGGTTACTCGGCCGGCTACTACAGCTACAAGTGGGCCGAAGTGCTGTCGGCGGACGCCTGGAGCGCCTTCGAGGAGGCTGGCGTGCTCAACCCCGCCGTGGGGCAGCGCTATCGCCGCGAGATTCTGGAGGCCGGCGGCAGCCGGCCGGCCCTGGAGAGCTTCAAGGCCTTCCGCGGCCGAGAGCCGTCCATTGACGCCTTGTTGCGCCATCAAGGCATGGCCGCTTGAGGTAGATTCGCCATCTCTGCCACGACTTTGCACCCACTGCCCACCATGTCACGCGTCCGTACTGCCTCCTTGCTGGTTTGCTCCGCGTTGCTGCTGGCCACCTCGGCCCATGCGCTGTACAAGGTGGTCGGCCCGGACGGCAAAGTCACCTACACCGATCAGCCGCCGGCGGCCGAGCCGGCCAATCGGCTGGCCGCGCCCGCTGCGGGCAATGCGCCCTCGAGCGCCAGCCTGCCGCCCGGGCTGCGCCTGCCGGCCAGTCGCTATCCCGTCACGCTCTATGCGGCGCGCAACTGCCCGCCCTGCGATGCCGGCCGCAATCTGCTGGTCCAACGCGGCATCCCTTTTTCAGAAAAGCGCGTCGAGTCAGCGGCCGACATCGCAGCCCTGGCGCAAATGACGGGTGGACGCCGCCAACTGCCGCTGCTCACCGTGGGCAGCCAGCAGGTGCGCAGCCTGTCCACCGCCGAGTGGCAGGCCACACTGGACGCCGCCGGCTATCCGGCCACCTCGCAACTGCCGGCCAGCTACCGCCGCCCCGATGTCACGCCCCTGACCAGCGGCGCGAGCGATGCGCCAGCCAATCCGCCTGCGGCGCCGGCACCGGTGGAGCCGGTGGAAACCGCGCCCACCCCGCCGACCCGGCAACCCGGTCAGCCTGACATCCGCTTCTGATCAGCCTGGGCCCTGTGCGGGCCGGATCCGCCAGGCTGCCGCTTGCGCAAGCAAGACCAGCAGACCCATCAGCCACATCGGCGCCGCCGCGACGGTGGCTGCGGCCAAGAAGCCGAACAGCAGCGGCATGACCACCGTGGCCGCATTGGTGGCCAACATGCGCACCCCCAGGGCCTGGCCCTGGCGGTCGGGCGGCGTGACCTGATGGAGCATGGACAGCACCATGGGCTGGACCGAGCCCAGGGCCAGCCCGAGCGCCAGAGAGCCGGCCACCATGCCGCCCAGGCCGGGCAGCAGCACATAGACCGCGCAAACCAGCGAGGCCAACGCCATGGCCGATTGCAGCGCCAGGCGCTCATCCAGCCGCTCGGCCCAGCGCGAGATGAGCAGCCGCACCACCGTGGCTGCGGCGGCAAAGGCGCCCAGCACCAGGCCGATGGCCGAAGCGCTCATGCCGCGGGCATGGCCCAGCACCGGCACGGCAAAGCTGTGCGCATCCCAGCACGATGACAGCGCCAGGTTGACCAGCAACAGCGCCTGCAGCGGGCGGTGGCGCAGCAGGTCCAGGGCGCTCAGGGTCGAGGCCCGCGGGCCGCCCTGCCCCGGCGCCTGTCGCGGCAGCTTGGCCACCGCCAGCCACGCCAACAAGGGGAGGCTTGCGGCAAACACAAAGCCCGAGCGGTAGCTGACATGGTCGATCAACAAACCCACCGCGACGGGCGACAAGGCATTGGACAGCGCCGGGCCCAGCGCCACCCAGCTGAACACGCGTTTCAAGTCGGCGGTGCTGTGTGCCAGCCGGCCGGCCTCGCGCTGGATGCCCACCGCAGCCACTGACACCGCGCCGCCGGTGGCCAGGGCCGCGGCAGCCAGCGCCGCCGGATGCTGCGACACCACGGCGATCAACCCGCCACAGCAACCCATCAGCACGCCCACGCCCAGCGTCCGGTGCATGCCGTGGCGATCCGCCTGGGTACCAGCCCACAGCGACAAGCCGATCGGTGCCACCGAGAACAAGGCCAGCAAGGCGCCCACCATCCAGGCCGGTTGGCCCTGATGCAGCAACAAGAGGCTGGCGGTGACTCGCGTGGCCGCCATGCTGGCGTGCACACAGACCAGGGCCAGGATGACGGCGGGCAATCCGCTGCGGTCGGACGGCACGCTCATGGCGCGGCCGGATCGTCGTCCAAGGCGGCAGATTCCTCGTCCAGCGCCGCCTCGCTGCCCAGCAGCTGGCGCGCCTGCTGCTCGGGCAATTGCTCCACCGTCTTCAGGCGGCGGCCCATGACCCGGGATCGGACTTCGGCGGCATCGATGCTGGCACTGGCCTCATCAAGCTTCTTGCGGGTCCGGGCCAGGACCTCGCCAAACTTGCCGAACTCGGTCTTGACGGCACCGAGCACCTCCCAGACTTCGGTGCTGCGCTTTTCCAGCGCCAGGGTGCGAAAGCCCATCTGCAGGCTGCTGAGGGTGGCCAGCAAAGTCGTCGGCCCCGCAAGCGTCACCCGGTGATCGCGCTGCAGGGCCTCGACCAGGCCGGGCCGGCGCAGCGCCTCGGCATACAGGCCCTCGGTGGGCAGGAACAGGATGGCGAAATCGGTCGTGTGCGGGGCGGCAATGTACTTGTCGCGAATGGTGCGCGCCTCTTGCCGCAGCCGGGCCTCCAGCGCCCGGGCTGCTGATTCTGCCCCCACCGGGTCGGCATCGTCCTGGGCCTGCAGCAGCCGTTCATAGTCTTCGCGCGGGAACTTGGCATCGATCGGCAACCAGAGCACGGCGCCGTCGTCGCGCCGGCCGGGCAGGCGGATGGCGAACTCGACCCGGGCGCCGCTGCCAGGCACCGTCTCCACATTGGCGGCGTACTGATCCGGCGCCATCACCTGCTCGAGCAGGCCGGCCAGTTGCAGCTCGCCGAACACACCGCGCGACTTGACGTTGTTCAGCACCCGCTGGAGTGAGCCCACTTCGCGGGCCAGGCCCTGCATCTCGCCCAGGCCTTGGTGCACCTTGTCCAGCCGATCGGCCACCTGCTTGAAGCTCTCGCCCAGCCGCGCCTCCAGCGTGGCATGGAGCTTCTCGTCGACCGTGGCCCGCATCTGCTCCAGCTTGTGTTCATTGCCC
>CALRVU010000122.1:0-7836 GCA_943371685.1 Bordetella parapertussis
TGGGCTCAGTGGTTGGCGAGCGCTTCGTGCGCGGCGTCGAGGCGGCCATCGATCAGAAGGTGCCCTTCATCAGTTTCACGGCCACCGGCGGCGCACGGATGCAGGAAGGGCTGTTCAGCCTGCTGCAGATGGCCAAGACCAATGCATCGCTGACCCGCCTGGCCAAGGCTCGCTTGCCCTACATCAGTGTCCTGACCGACCCGACCATGGGCGGTGTGTCAGCCAGCTTCGCCTTTGTGGGTGATGTGGTGATCGCCGAGCCCAAGGCCTTGATCGGCTTTGCCGGGCCGCGCGTGATCGAGAACACGGTGCGCGAGAAGCTCCCTGAGGGCTTCCAGCGCTCCGAGTTCCTGATCCAGAAGGGGGCCGTTGACATGATTGTCGACCGTCGTCAGTTGCGTCATGCGATCGCCCATCAGTTGGCCATGCTGCAACGCCAGAGCGCTGACGCCGTCGCCTGACCCTCTGCCTCGCCTTTTCTGTCGCCCCGGCCCGCCTTTGGTGTGCCGGGGCGCTGCATTTCAAGACCATGAACAAGACCCTGGACGACTGGTTGGCGCATTGCGAGCGCCTCCATCCCAAGACCATCGACATGACGCTGGACCGCGTGCTCGCGGTTCAGCAGCGCTTGGGGCTGCACTTCAAGGTGCCCGTGATCTCGGTGGCAGGCACCAACGGCAAGGGCTCCACCTGCGCCATGCTCGACAGCATTGCGCGCGCTGCCGGCTGGCGCGTGGGCCTTTACAGCAAGCCGCATCTGGTGCATTTCGAGGAGCGCTGCCGGATCAACGGGGAGCAGATTGCGCCCGAGGCGCTGCTGCCGCACTTTGAAGCCGTCGAGGCCGCCCGCGGCGACATCACGCTGACCTATTTCGAGTTCACCACGCTGGCGATTGCGCGTGCTCTGGCCGAGGCGGATCTGGACCTGGTGATCCTCGAAGTCGGACTGGGTGGTCGGCTGGACGCCGTGAATGCCTTCGATGCGGATTGCTCGGTCATCACCAGCATCGACATCGACCATGTCGACTTTCTGGGGCCGGATCGCGAGAGCATCGGCTTCGAGAAGGCCGGCATCATGCGGGCGGGGCGTCCGACCGTGGTGTCGGATCCGCTGCCGCCTCAGCGCTTGCTCCAGCATGCCGAGGCCCTGGGGGTGGACCTGTGGCTCGCCGGCCGTGACTTCAACCAGTCGGGCGACCGTCAGCAGTGGGCCTGGAGCGGGCGAGGGCGCCGGTACCATGCACTGGCCTATCCCGCGCTGCGGGGCGCCAATCAACTGCTGAACGCAGCGGGCGCTCTGGCGGCGCTGGAGGCCCTGCGTGACCGCGTACCCGTCAGTGCCCAGGCGGTGCGCCTGGGCCTGGCCACGGTCGAGCTGCCCGGCCGCTTCCAGATCGTGCCGGGGCAACCCAGCCTCGTGCTGGATGTGGCCCACAACGCGCAGTCGGTGGCGGCCCTGGCACTGAACCTGGACCAGATGGGCTTCTCGCCATGCACCCATGCCGTGTTTGGCGCCATGCATGACAAGGATCTGGAGGCGCTGGTCAGCCGCATGAAGGGCCTGGTGGACCGCTGGTATCTCTGTGATCTGCCATTGCCGCGGGCCGCCAGCGCCGTGCAGCTGGCCGAGGTGCTGGCCCGCGTAGCGCCTGGGTCCGCAGCGACTTGCCATGCCGACCCCGAGGCGGCGCTGGCTGCGGCGCTGCTAGGTGCAAACCCGGCTGATAGAATCGTGGTCTTTGGTTCGTTCTATACCGTGGGCGGTGTGCTGAAGAATGGTTTGCCCCGACTCGACGCGCCCCACCGGGCTTGATCGGGCGGGCCAGATCGGTCCGGTCGGGTCGCTGTGCGCCCGGCGTGGCCGTTCGGCCATGCGGCCACGCACGTCGCCTTGAAGCCACCTCCGCTCGTCGCCACGCATGGGTCTGCTGTCTAAATTCAAGTTCCGATCGACGGCAGCGCCTGCGACAGCAGGGGTTGACCCGGCTGAGCGTGTGCGCGAGCTGCGAAGCAGGGCCCGTCGGCGCTTGATTGGCGCTGCGATGCTGCTGGTCGTCGGCATCATCGGCTTCCCTCTGCTTTTCGAGAGCCAGCCGCGTCCGATTCCTGTCGACATCCCGATCGAGATTCCCTCTCGGGATGCGGTGCCGCCCTTGCTGCCTGGGGGCGTGCAGGCCGGTCGTGCTGAATTGGCATTGCGCCCGCCGCCCCAGGAGGCACCGGCGGTCAGCGATGACGCCGAGCATGAGGTCGTGGAACCTGTGCAGCGTCCGGCCAGTGCCTCTGTTGATCCCAAGCCCGCCGTGTTGCCCAAGCCGAGTGCTGGCTCCGAGCCGTCCAGAGCGGTCGTCAAGGCGCCTGAACCCAAGCCGGTCGAGGCGAAGCCTGCGGTCGCCAAGGCAGCGTCGGCGGCGGCCAAGGCGTCCGCGCCCGCCAGCGCCAAACCGGCGGTGCCAGCCGCCGTCAAGCCGGCGCCGGTGGTTCCGGCCAAGCCTGCTGACACCAAGCCGGCGGCCGCCAAAGCGGCAGAGGCCCAGACGGATGAAGGCCGGTTCGTGGTGCAGGTTGGTGCCTTCTCCGAGCTGGCCAGCGCCCGTGAAGCCCGTGCCAAGGTCGAAGCCCTGGGCTTGAAGACTTACACCCAGGTCATCGAATCAGCCACCGGGCGGCGGATCCGCGTCCGGGTGGGCCCGTATCCGACCAAGGCGGAGGCTGAACGGGCGGCGGTGCGCATCAAGGCCAGTGGCTTGCAAGCGGCCGTGCTGCTGCTGTGAGCGCCATGGAGCCATGGTTGGCGCGCGTGAGCTGGCTGGACTGGCTGTTGCTGGGCGTCCTCGCACTGTCGGTGGTGGTGGGCTTGTGGCGTGGGCTGGTCTTCGAGCTCATTTCCCTGGCCGGTTGGATCCTGGCCTGGCTGGTGGCCCTGCATGGCGCCGAGGCGATCGGCGGCTTGCTGGGCGCCGGTGCGCCAGGCTCGGCACTGCGCAGCGGAGTGGGATTTGTGGTCGGCTTTGTGGGAACCTTGATCGTCTGCGCCTTGCTCGCCCGTCTGGCCAAGTCGCTGGTCAATGCCACGCCCTTGAGCGTGCTGGACCGCATGCTGGGCGCCGGCTTTGGTTTGTTGCGCGGCGTGCTGCTGCTGCTGGCACTGGTGACGGTGGTGAACTGGACGCCCATGGCGCAGGCAGCCTGGTGGCGTGCCTCTGAGGCGGTGACCTGGCTGGCCCGGCTCGAGCGCGGACTGCAGCCCTGGCTGCCGCCCGACCTGTTGCGTCGGGCTTCAGCCTGACCTGATTTTTGTCGAATTTGTCTTTCAGCCCTTTGAGAACGGACTCCCTTCATGTGCGGCATCGTCGGCGTGATTTCCAAGCAGCCGGTCAATCAACTCATCTATGACGCGCTGCTGCTGCTGCAGCACCGCGGTCAGGATGCGGCCGGTATCGTCACCATGCAAGGCACCAAGTGCTTCATGCACAAGGCCCGCGGCATGGTGCGCGATGTGTTTCGTACCCGCAACATGCGCGGTTTGCCCGGCAATGTGGGCCTGGGCCAGGTGCGCTATCCCACGGCCGGCAATGCGTACAGCGAGGAGGAAGCCCAGCCTTTCTACGTCAACGCGCCCTTCGGCATCGTGCTGGTGCACAACGGCAACCTGACCAATGCGCACGATCTCAAGAAGGAACTGTTCGACATCGATCGCCGGCACATCAACACCGAGAGCGATACCGAGGTCTTGATCAACATCCTGGCCCATGAGCTGGAGATGGCAGCGCGCGATCTGCCGCTGTCACCCGAAGAGGTGTTCAAGGCCGTGCGTGCGGTGCATCGCCGCATCAAGGGCTCCTATGCGGTCGTGGCCCTGATTGCAGGCTACGGCCTGCTGGCCTTCCGCGATCCTTATGGCATTCGCCCGCTGTGTTTCGGCACGGCCGAGGGCAGCGATGGCCACGAGGATGTGATGGTGGCCAGCGAATCGGTGGCGCTGGAAGGCACGGGCCACAAGTTTGCCCGCGATGTGGCGCCCGGCGAAGCCATCTTCATCGACACGCAGGGTCAGTTGCACAGCCAGCAATGCGCGGACAACCCGGTGCTCCATCCCTGCATGTTCGAGTACGTCTACCTGGCTCGTCCGGACTCGGTGATCGACGGCATTTCGGTCTATCAGGCCCGACTCAACATGGGCGAGACCCTGGCCCAGCGCCTGATCTCGACCATGCCGCCGTCAGACATCGATGTGGTGATTCCCATCCCTGAGTCCAGCCGGCCCAGTGCCATGCAGCTGGCGCAGAAGATCGGCAAGCCCTATCGCGAAGGTTTCGTCAAGAACCGCTACGTCGGCCGCACCTTCATCATGCCGGGGCAGGGCGTGCGCAAGAAGAGCGTGCGCCAGAAGCTCAACGCCATCGGCGTGGAGTTCAAGGGCCGCAATGTGCTGCTGGTCGATGACTCGATCGTGCGTGGCACCACCAGCAAAGAGATCGTGCAGATGGCCCGCGAGGCCGGTGCCAACAAGGTCTACATGGCTTCGGCCGCGCCACCAGTGCGCTTCCCCAACGTCTATGGCATCGACATGCCGACCAAGGAAGAGCTGATCGCCCATGGCCGCACCATGGAAGAGATCCGTGAGTTCATCGGCGCCGATGCCCTGATCTATCAGGACGTGGACGCGATGAAGCGCGTGGTGGGCGCTCTCAATCCGGCCATCAAGGGCTTCGAGGCTTCTTGTTTCGATGGCAGCTACATCACCGGCGACGTGTCGGTGGCCGACTTCGAGACCATGAAGGCCCAGCGAGCGGCCCAGGGCGATGAGGAAGAGCAGGCCGACCGCACCCGCCTGGCCTTGCAGAACGGCACGGAGGCTCAGTGATGGGTGACGACGAAGCTCGCCGCATCGCGCGTGCGCAGTTGCCCGACGGCTTGCGGCCGGAGACCCTGGCGGTGCGTGCCGCCCTGGCGCCCAGCCAGCATGGCGAGAACTCCGAGGCCCTCTTCCTGACCAGCAGCTTCGTCCAGCCCGATGCCGCCACGTCGGCACGGCGCTTTGCGCAGATGGAGGACTTCACCTACGCCCGCACCAGCAATCCGACGGTGCGCAGCCTCGAGATGCGCCTGGCCGCGATGGAGGGTGCCGAGGCTGCCATCGCCACATCAACCGGCATGAGCGCCATCCTGCTGCTGGTGATGGGCCTGCTGAAGTCGGGTGACCATGTCATCTGCTCACGCTCGGTGTTTGGTTCCACCATTGGCCTGTTTGCCAAGGAGTTCGGCAAGTTCGGTGTCGAGACCAGTTTCGTGTCGCAGACCGATCTGGCGGAATGGCGGGCGGCCCTGCGGCCCACGACCAAGCTGCTGTTCGCCGAGACGCCGACCAACCCGCTGACCGAGGTCTGCGACATCGCCGCGCTGGCCGGACTGGCCCATGGTGCCGGCGCCCGACTGGCGGTGGACAACACCTTCTGCTCGCCGGCCTTGCAGCGGCCGCTGGCGCTCGGCGCCGACGTGGTCATGCATGCCGCCACCAAGCATCTGGATGGCCAGGGCCGCGTGATGGCAGGCGCCTTGTGCGGTTCGCGTCAGTTGTTCAACGAGGTCTTTGCGCCCGTGCTCCGCACGGTGGGCATGACGCTCGCGCCTTTCAATGCCTGGGTGGTGCTCAAGGGCCTTGAAACCCTGAGCCTGCGCATGAAGGCCCAGAGCGAGCAGGCCCTGACGGTGGCCCGCTGGCTCGAGGCACGCCCTGAGGTCGCGCGGGTCCATTACCCCGGCCTCGAATCGCACCCTCAGCACGATCTGGCCATGCGCCAGCAATCGGGGCTGGGCGGCACGGTGGTGACGTTCGACCTGCACGGCGAGACGCCGGAGGCGTCCCGCGCGGCGGCTTATCACGTCATCGACAGCACGCGCGTGCTGAGCATTGCCACCAATCTGGGCGACACCAAGTCCATCTTCACCCATCCCGCCACCACGTCCCATGGCCGCCTCACGGATGCCCAACGCGACGCCGCCGGCATCAGCCAGGGCCTGCTGCGCTTGTCCGTGGGCCTGGAGCATGTGGATGACATCACCGACGACCTGCTGCGTGGCCTGTCCACGCTGAACCGCGCATGAGCTCCAAGATCCGCACCCGCATCGCCCCGTCGCCGACGGGCTTTCTGCACCTGGGCACCGCCCGCACGGCGCTTTATTCCTGGGCCTATGCCCGTCACCATGGCGGCGAGTTCGTCCTGCGCATCGAAGACACCGATGTGTCGCGCTCGACCCAGGATTCGGTCGACCAGATCCTGCAGTCCATGCACTGGCTGGGTCTGGACTATGACGAAGGTCCCATCTACCAGATGCAGCGGCTGGACCGCTATGCCGAGGTGCTGGCCCGCATGCTGGCTGAGGGCACGGCCTATGCCTGCTACAGCAGCCCCGAGGAGCTGGATGCACTGCGTGAGGCGCAAAAGGCGCGCGGCGAAAAGACGGGTTATGACGGCCGCTGGCGGCCGGCGCCTGGCAAGGTCTTGCCCACGCCGCCCGAGGGCGTCAAGCCCGTGATCCGCTTTGCCAATCCGCGGGATGGCGTGGTGCGCTGGGACGACCTGGTCAAAGGCCCGATCGCGATCGGCAACCAGGAGATCGACGACCTGATCATTGCCCGCGCCGATGGCGTGCCGACCTACAACTTTGCCGTGGTGGTCGACGACATCGACATGGCCATCAGCCATGTCTTCCGGGGCGATGAGCACATCAACAACACCCCTTGGCAGATCAACATCTACCGTGCGCTGGGCGCGTCCTTGCCAGCCTTCGGCCATCTGCCCGTGATCCTGGGCGACGACGGTCTGAAGCTGTCCAAGCGCCGTGGTGCCGTGGCCGTGTCAGCCTATGAGGATGAAGGCTACCTGCCCGAAGCCATGCTGAACTACCTGGCCCGGCTGGGCTGGAGCCATGGCGATGACGAGCTGTTCAGCCCGGCGCAGATCGTCAGCTGGTTTGACGGCAGCCATCTGTCCAAGAGCCCGGCAATGTGGGACGCGGCAAAGCTGACCTGGGTCAATGCGCAGCATCTCAAGCAGACCGATGACGCGCGTCTGGCCGCCTTGGTCGCGGTGCAGTTGCGGCGCCTGGGCCTGGCAGTCGACGATGCGGCGGTCACGCCCGCGATGTGCGCGCTGTTCAAGGACCGCTGCAACACCACGGTCGAGCTGGCCCAGTGGCTGGCCATGTATTTCGGGCCCGTCACGCCGCAGCCAGACGAACTGGCGCAGCACCTGACCGACGCAGTGCGGCCGGCCCTGAACGCCCTGGCTGACCGGTTTGCCACCATCGCCTGGGACAAAGCCTCGATCGCCTTGGCCATCAAGGAAGTCATCGCTGCACATGGCCTGAAGATGCCGCAACTGGCCATTCCGGTGCGGGTGCTGGTCTGCGGACGCGCCCAGACGCCCTCGGTGGATGCCGTGCTGGCATTGTTTTCTTCAGAAGTGGTTCAGGAGCGCTTGCGCAACGCTTGAAAATAGTTATATACTCTTGGTCTTGCTTGAACGGCGAAAACTGATCAAAGCAGCAGACAGATCGATGATTGTGTTGGGCGCGAATCAAAAAGCGCCTGGTCAGCGGAGAGAAGTCAGCAGCGCAAATTGGGGGTATAGCTCAGCTGGGAGAGCGCTTGCATGGCATGCAAGAGGTCAGCGGTTCGATCCCGCTTACCTCCACCAAAATCGGTGGCGCCGTTGAAGCAAATGTGTAGACAGCGCGTTGAAAGACGCTCTGCAAAGTTCTTGGCGCCCTTCGTCTAGAGGCCTAGGACACCACCCTTTCACGGTGGCTACAGGGGTTCGAATCCCCTAG
>CALRVU010000123.1:0-7821 GCA_943371685.1 Bordetella parapertussis
CCGGTTGAACCAGTCACCCGAGTTGTAGCTGTTGCGGTCCATCGACTTGCTGCGCAGCGTGTCCACGCCGGCATGGAAGTACGGGATGCCCTGGCTCAGCACATTGATGGCCGAGGCCAGATGCTGGACGCGAGCGCGATCTTCCTTGCTGGTGTTGGTCGGCAGCTTGAAGGCGTTGTTGTCAAACAGCGTGGTGTTGTCGTGGTTCTCGAAGTAATTGACCACTTCCGACGGATCCAGCACGTAGCCGGCCGGCAGGCCGCCCACATTGATCTGCTCCAGCGGGATGTTGGCGTCCCAGTGGGTCGTCACTTGATAGCTGCGGATCGAGCCGGCCAGGCTGGCCTTGACGATGTCGCCCAGCCACATCAGGTCGTTCTTGGACCGGCCACCGCCCAGGGCGTTGGGGTCGAAGTACAGGCCGTTCAGGTAGCCCTGGTTGCTGATCTGCGAGTTGCCCCGGTCGAACGAGCTGCCACCGCGCAGTGCGTCGCGGATGAAGGGGTTGAAGGTGCCGATGCCCGAGCCGTTCAGGCTCAGCATGTCAGCCTGGACAAAGCGGGCGCCATTGGCCACTTCGCCAAAGTTCCAGCCTTCACCGATGATCTGCACGTCACGGCCGGTGGCGGCCTTGACCTTGGCCTTCAGGTCCTCCAGCACCGAGCGCGGGTGGTGGCCCATGATGTCAAAGCGCAGCGAGCTGATGTGATAGTCGCGCGTCCAGGTGATGGCCGAGTCGACCATCAGCTTGGCCATCATCAGGTTCTCGGCGGCGGTGTTCTCGCAGCAGGTCGACTGCTCGATCGCGCCACTGCCGTTCAGGCGGTGGTAGTAGCCCGGCACCACACGGTCCAGCACCGAGCGGCTGTTCTGACCCGAGGCGCTGGTGTGGTTGTAGACCACGTCCATGCCCACGCGCAGGCCGACGTTGTTCAGCGCCTTGACCATGCGACGGAACTCGACGATCCGGGCAACGGCGTTTTCAGGGTTGCTGGTGAAGCTGCCCTCGGGCGCGGTGAAGTGGTACGGGTCGTAGCCCCAGTTGAAGCAGTCGGTTCCGGCAGTGGCAGCCACGGCGGCCTGCTGGCTGTCGGAGTCAGCGGCACCGCTCGGGGTCGGCGTCACGCAGCCCTTTTCAGGCACGCTGGCCAGGTCGAACACCGGCAGCAGGTGCACATCGGTCATGCCGGCCTGGGCCAGGGCCTTCAGGTGCTTCATGCCGTTGGACTCACCATTGGTGAAGGCCAGGTACTTGCCGCGGTGGGCTTCAGGCACCGTGCTGTCGGTGGCCGAGAAGTCACGCACATGCAGCTCGTAGATGCTCATGTCGGGCGATGCAGCCACCTTGGCCGGCGGCGTGCTGGTGTCCCAGCCATTGGGCTTGAAGGCCTCGGCATCCAGGTTGGCGATCAGGCTGCGCTGGCTGTTGGCCGACAGGCTGAGCGAGTAGGGGTCGGTGACGATGTTGCGCACCACGCCCACGTTGCGGACGAACACGCGCACGCCAAAGCGGTAGAACTTGCCGCTCAGGTCGGTCGGCTTGCTCAGGCTCCAGCTGCCGGTGGCCTTGTCAAAGACCATTTCGTCGGCGCTGACGGCCGGGTCGCTGGCGTTGTCGTACACATAGAGGGCCACGCTGCGGGCGGTCGGTGCCCACAGGCGGAACTGGGTCGCGCCACCCATCGCCTTGGCGCCGTAGTCGTTGACCTGGCCAGCCGCGGCATACAGGTCGTCCAGCGCACCAGCCACCTGGGCGGTGGTGGCGTTCTGCACCAGGCCTTCGGCATTGACCTGCACCAGCACCAGTTGCTGGGTGTGCAGCTTGTTCAGGCGCTTCAGGTCAGCGCTGCGCACTTGGTAGACGCCACCGGCGGCCACCCACTTGAAGCGCGTGGCCAGGTCGGCCGGCACGGCGCTGCTGCTCAGGTCCAGTTCGATGTAGCCGTCAGCACCGCTCACGGCAGCGTCCTTGGCGACCACGATCTGGCCGTCGGCGCTGTAGTACAGGCGCACCGAGCCGCCGCCAAACACGCGCGGCCATTGCACCAGCTGCTTGTTCAGCCAGACAGCACGGGCGTCAGAGGACGACACCGAGCGCAGGTCGGGCACGGCGTAATGCACGGTCGGGTCTTGCTGCACCAGCCAGATCTCGCCGACCTTGTTGGTGATCTTCAGGTTGCCGTACTCGATGCGGATGTCATTGGACCAGCCGTCCTTGTCGTTCTGGTTCGGCGACAGGCCGTGCAGCACGAAGGTCAGTGCCTTGCGGCCGGCGTCGTCCTTGGGATTGAGCACTGGCAGCTCGAACACCACCTCTTGCGCGCCTTGGGCATAGCCCGCCAGGCTGCTGAAGGGCACGGCCGCATTCCAGTTCTCGATCGCGACGCCTGCGGGCAGGCGTGCCACATCCAGGCCACTGCCGTTCCAGAGGTGCAGACCCCACTGGTTGTAGGCGGTGTCAAAGCGCTGGTAGTGCACGCGGATCGTCGTCAGGTCCGGCGGGCCACTCTCCAGCGGATTGCTGGTGTAGGTGGCGCCGTCGCCCTCCAGACGCCAGATCTCGTTGGCACCGGGCTGCAGCACATAGGCCTGATCGGCACCGCCGAAGTCCTTGGTGTCGCCCTTGTGCAGCAGGTAGCCCACGGTGCCGGAATCGGCATTCAGGGGAATCTCATAGACCGCACCGAAGTCGTCGCTGCCGGTCGGGTTCCAGCCGGCGTTCCAGCCCGGATCCTGCGCGGCACCCCAGGTGTGGACTTGCCAGCCGCTGGTGTCGCCATCGGCACGACGGTAGTGGATCTTGAAGGTGGTGCCACCGTCCGTGGCCTGCGCCTGGCGACGTGCGTCGGGAACGGCTTGCAGCACCGTCTCGCCGCCGGCCATGTTGGCCACGCTCAATGAGGCGTCGCTGCTCGGCGCCTCCGACGATCCACCGCACGCGGCCACCAGACAGGCCACCGCCAGTCCTGCCGCCGCTTGGCGCGCTTTGCGCAACCAACCCAGCCATTGAGCGTTCATGAGAGTCCTTTCGACACAAGCACCGGCCGCCAACGAGGCCGTGGCAGCAGAAGGCCCGCATCGTAATGAAACAAAACTACATGCCTAAATTGGTGGTTTCCCGCAATTTGGGCCCGCTCTCAGGCGATTCACCGGGCGTAGCCCTCGATTCAATGTAGTTCAAATACATTGATTTCAAGGTGGTCTTTGCGAGCGGAAGCCTGCCGGCGGCGATGCCGCTGCGGTGCGCCAGTCCTCACGAGCCATGACGATCCGAGGCCGGCGGTTATGCTTTGCCGCATGGATGCATTGGTTTACGGGCTGGCGCGCGAGCCGTTCTCGGTCGCGCCGGATCCCCGCTTTCTGTACTTCAGTGCGCAGCACCGGCAGGCGCTGGACACGCTGCTCTACGGCTTGCAGCGCTCTGGCGGCTTCGTGCTGCTGACGGGTGAGATCGGTGCCGGCAAGACCACCGTCTGGCGGGCGTTTCTGGAAGCGCTGCCGCCGCAGACCGACGTGGCCTATGTGGGCAACCCCAAGCTGGGCGTTGCTCCCTTGCTGCGCCGCATCTGCGAGGAGCTGCAAGTGCCCCTGGCCGAGGAAGGCCCCGATCTGATCGACGCCCTGCACGGCCATTTGCTGTTGGCCCATGGCGCGGGACGCCGCACGCTGATCGCGGTGGACGAGGCCCAGGCCCTGTCTTTTGACGTGCTGGAGACGCTCCGCCTGTTGACCAACCTCGAGACCAGCGAGCACAAGCTGGTGCAGGTGCTGCTGATCGGCCAGCCGGAGCTGCGCGACATGCTGGCCATGCCCGAGCTGGAGTCGGTGGCGCAGCGCATCGTGGCCCGCTTTCACCTGGAGCGGCTCTCGCGCAGCGGAACTCGCCGCTACATCGCCCACCGGCTGGCGGTGGCCGGCCACAACGGCCCGCCCTTGTTCGACAGTGACGCCGACCGGCTGGTGCACCGGCTGTGCCGTGGCGTGCCCCGGCGCATCAATGTGCTGTGTGACCGCGCCCTGCGCCTGGCCCACGAGGCCGGCTTGAGTGCGGTGGACAACCCCACGGTGCGCCGGGCGGCCGATGATGTGTTCGGCCGGTCCGCCGATCGGCTGTCGTTCTGGCCCGACCAGCGCTGGCCGAGCTGGCCCCGATGGCTGGCCGGCGGAGGGCTGGTGGCGGCATCGCTGGTGGCGAGCAACGCCTGGTATCGCAACACCGCGGACAGCGTCGTCGACGCAGGCACCAGGTCGGTCCAGCCGACGAGTCAGGCTGGCGGTCCGGCCGCCGCGGCAGCCTCCAGCGCGGTGGCCGCACCGCTGCAATTGGCCAGCGGCACCGGCCTGGCCGAGGACCTCGGTGCTCGCTTGTTTGGCAAACCGGCCATGCCAGAGGCCGAAGCCCTGCGCCGCCTGGCCCGCCTCTGGGGTGTCGAACTGGGCCCGGGCGAGCCCTGTGCCGCCGCAGCTGCCCAAGGCTTGGCCTGTTACAGCAACCCGCGTGGCCTGAGCCTGGTGCGGCAGCTGGACCGCCCCGGTCTGATGACGCTGTCAGACGAGCAAGGCCGCATTGCCCGTGTGCTGGTGCTGGGCATGGACGACTCGGCCGTGCGGGTGCTGTTGAACGGTCAGACCGTGGCCGTGCCGCTGAGCCAGCTGGCCTGGTGGTGGCGGGGCGACTTCAGCACCTTCTGGCGCACGCCGCCCGGGCAGGGCGGCGGGACCCTCGAAAACAATCCGGCGCTGTCCGCCTGGTTGGCGGAACATCTGGCCGCACTGGATGGCGAACCCGCCGAGGCGGCCGATCCCGCCACGCTGCGGACCCGCGTGGCGGCCTTTCAGCAGCGCAACCGCCTGAGGGCCGACGGCGAGGCTGGCCCGCTGACCCTGATGCTGCTGAACCGGGCCAGCGGCGTGATCGAGCCCACGCTGGAGCGAGGCGCCGTCAGCGGGGCTCCGATCCCAGCTCGAGCACCATCACCGAGCGGCCCGGCACAGCCAGGCGCTCGCCCAGGCTGAAGCTGCGACCGGCCAGCACATCGGTGGCGCGTTGGTAGCCGCTGAGCATCTCGGCAAAGCGGGCCGTCTCCAGTTGCACCTCAGCCGGGTTCTTGTTGATCACCACCATCACCGTGTTGCGGCCGTGCTGGCGGAACCAGACGTAGCTGCCTTGCTCCGGAAAGTAATGCTTGAGCGAGCCGCGGTGCAAGGCCGGCTGCGTGCGCCGCCAGGTCATCAGCTTGCGCACGAAGTCCTGCATCTCCCGCTGTGGCGCGGTGAGACCCGCGCCAGTGAAGGCATTGACCGGGTCGCCCGGCCAGCCGCCCGGAAAGTCGCGCCGGGCCTCACCGTCGTCGCGCTCCTTGAGGCTGCTCATCAACACCTCGGTGCCGTAGTAGAGCTGCGGAATGCCGCGCATGGTCAAGACATAGGCCAGGGCCATTCGGGTCAGGGCCGGGTCGTCGTTGAGGATGCTGAACAAGCGCGGCATGTCATGGTTGCCTTCGAACAGCACCATGTTCATCGGATCGGGATACAGCAGGTCATTGACCAGCGCGGCATACAGCTCATTGAGGCCCGAGCCATATCCCTCGGGGGTGACCAGCGCGCGGCGAAGGGTTTCATTGAGCGGAAAATCCATGCCGCTGGGCAAGGCCGAGATGTAGCCGTCGGTATTGCTGCGGCCGCGCAACCAATAGGACACCACCACCGGGTTGCTGCTCCATTCCTCACCCACCATGTTGAAGTATGGATACTCAGCCATCAGGCGCCGCGTCCATTCGGCCAGAAACGCCGCATCCGAATAACCGTAAGTATCGACGCGGATGCCTGACAAGCCTGCATACTCCACCCACCAGATCGCGTTCTGGATCTGGTAATTGGCCACCAGTGGATTGCGCTGATTCATGTCGGGCATGGTGTCGGTGAACCAGCCTGCGGTGAAATTCTGCTTGTCCACCAGCGACGCATAAGGATCGGCCACTGCTGTCCTGAAATGCTGAGTGGGCACAAACTTTCCTTTGAAGCTCAGCCAATCCTCGCTCGGCAGGTCCTTCATCCACCAATGCTCAGAGCCGATGTGGTTGAGCACCACGTCCTTGATCACGCCGATGCCCTTTTGCCGGGCCAAGGTCACAAAGCGACGGTAATCCTCGTTGCTGCCGAAACGGGGATCAATCTTGTAGGTGTCCGTGGCCGCATAGCCATGGTATGAATAGGCCGGCTGCTTGTTTTCGGTGAGCGGTGTGGGCCAGATCATGGTGTAGCCCATGCCCGCCAGATAATCCAGGCTCTGCACCAGTCCGGCAATGTCACCGCCATGGCGCCCGGCACTGTTGCTGGCCCGGTTGGCGGGATCTGGATAGCCCGCGACATTGTCATTGGCCGGATCACCGTTGACGAAACGGTCGGGCACGATGTTGACGATCACGTCCGACGCATCAAAACCCCGGCGCTGGGCAGATCCTGCCGACCGTGCGTGCAATTCATAGGGTCGGCTGAACTGCTCCTGGCCCAACTTGAAATTCAAGCTGACCGGCCCGGGCTGGGCATCTGGCGCAATTTGCAGGTCCAGGAACAGGTAATTCGGATTGCTGACACGAATCACCCGTTCCAGCGTCACGCCAGGCCGCTCCAGGCTGGGCTGGGCGGCGCCGATGCCCGGGCCGTGTACGAGCAACTGCAGGCGGCTGTCTTTCATGCCGACCCACCAGTGCGCCGGCTCGATGCGTTCGACGGGTTCGCCGGCATGAGTTGCCGAAGCGCCGCCAAAGGCCGCCAGCCAGATGGCCATGAGCCAGGCGGCTCGGCGGCTCGTCCACGAGGAGGGAATGGGTTTCACAGGGTCTCCAGGGAGGCAGTCGCGAGGGGTGCTGCCGTAGACTGCGCGGGCCGCTGAGGCAGCCTGCAAACGATTCCAGCATTGTGCTGATTTCGGATCGCTGCGGCGGCCCATCCAGCCCTGTTCTTCGGGTCTATCCCGATGCCCGCCCTGCCGCCCACCGACCGCTCCGACTCTCATGGCTCCGTCCGACATCGTGCTCAGCACGGCCCGCTTGCGCTTGCGGCCTTTCACCCCTGAGGACGCCAGCTTTGTCGTGGCGCTGCTCAACAGCCCGGGCTGGCTGCGCTACATCGGCGACCGCCATGTGCACACCAATGCCGAGGCCCGCGACTGGCTCGCGCTGCGCATCATCAGCCACTATGCCGCGCGCGGCTACGGCTTCTGGGCAGTTGAGCCGCTGCAGGGCGGGGCCTGCATGGGTTTGTGCGGCCTGATCTGGCGTGAAGGCCTCGACGCCCCCGATCTGGGCTATGCGCTGCTGCCGGCGCATGAAGGTCAGGGTTATGCCCGCGAAGCCGCCGCCGCCTGCCTGCGCCATGGCCACAGCGTGTTGAACATGCCGCGCATCTTGGCCATCACCGATCCGCACAATGCGCGTTCTGCCCAGGTCTTGCTCGACATCGGGCTGCAAGAAACCGGCACGGTGCGACTGCCCGGTGGCACCGAGGACTTGCGGCTGTTCGCCTCCCTCCAGGCCATGCCTGCAACCCTGACGTGATGAACACGACCGAAATCTTCCTGATCGCGATGGCGATCATCTTTTCCGTGCCCTGGCTGATCTGGCGCCTGGGCCGCACCGACTACTTTGCGCCGCTGGTGGTGGTGCAGATCCTGACCGGCATTGCCTTGGGCCCGGGCATGCTGGGCGCGGTTTTCCCCGACTACTACCGCTTCATCTTCAATCCATCGGTGGTGCAGTCGCTCAATGGCGTGGCCTGGTGGGCGGTCATGCTGTTCGTGTGGATTGCCGGCATCGAGCT
>CALRVU010000124.1:0-7808 GCA_943371685.1 Bordetella parapertussis
ACCAGGCCCGCGCGGCCGAGCGCCACAAGGACGAGTTGCTGGCGCGGCTGTCGGAACAGTCGGAGCTGCTGCGCCAGCTGGCCCGCGAGGACGGCCTGACCGGCCTGGCCAACCGCCGCTGGCTGGATGCCCAGCTGACCCGCGAGCGCGAGCGCGCGCGCCGCCACGGCCATGCCCTGACGGTGGCCATGATCGACATCGATCATTTCAAGCGCATCAACGACCGGTTCTCGCACCGGGTTGGCGATGAGGTGCTGCGGCGCATGGGCCATCTGCTGCGCGATGCTTTCCGCACCGGCGACATCATCGGCCGCTATGGCGGCGAAGAGTTCATGGTGGTGCTGGTCGAGACCCCGCTGCAGAACGCGCTGATCGTCTGCGAGCGGCTGCGCGAGCGGGTCGCCGAGCTGGTGCTCAGCGACCTGCACCCCGAGCTGCGCCAGGTGACGGTGAGCATCGGCGTGGCGGGCGATCTGCCGGATCCAGTGGCGGTCGACCCGGTGGCGCTGGCCGACGAGCAGCTCTATTGCGCCAAGGAACTGGGCCGCAACCGGCTGTGCTGGGCCGGCCGCCCGCCCGAGCTCAAAGCCGCCTGCGTGGCGTGAAGTTCAGCTTGGCCGTCAGCTCGCTGCCGGTGGCCGCCAGCTCCAGCGGCGTGGCGGCTTGCTCGATGAACTGCTGCGGGTGCCAGACGATCACGTCCACCGGGCCGTCCGGGATGCCGCTGATCTGGACCTTGCCGTTGGCGTCGGTGATGCCGTGGAAGGGTGAATCGGTCAGGTAGAGATTGCCTTGCATGCGCGAGTGCAGCAGGCAACCCAGCACCACCGGGCCGGCGCCGCCCTGCATCACCACCTCGGTGGCTGCCGGGCTGGCCTTGACGGCGTTGTCGCTGCCGGGCAGGCGCAGTTCAAAGCGCTGGCCCTTGCTGCCGTAGACATGGTGGTCCCAGGCGTCGCGGTTGCTGAAGCGCACCTTCGTGCCGGGCGTGACGATGGCCACGGCGGGGACGAACTTCATCTTCTCCTGCAGGACCTCCAGGTTGGGCCCGGGCGGGGCCTTGGCGCCGTGCCTGGCACTGAGCACAATCACCGCCACCTGCGCCGCCGGCAGCCCGGTCTGGTCGACCACGCTGACGCTGAGGGTGGCTGCGCTCGCTGTGCCTGCGGCTGCCGTCAGCGCCGCCCACCCAGCCCGCCGCAGCCCACGGCCGATACGCGCAAGCCGGCTCATCGGACGTTGATCACATCGCGGTGCATCGGCGCCAGCTTGGCCAGCAGGCGATTCTGCGCACTGAAGGCGATGCCGCGAGCGTCCATGCTCTGCTGCAGTACCTCGACCAGGGCGTTGAAGTCGCCCTTGCGGATCTCCATGGCTTCGTGGGCGGTCTTCATGTCGGCACCCTTGTACTGGCAAGGCCCGCCCAGCACCACGCAGAACTGATCGGCCAGCTTGGCGGCCAGTTCCGGTTCGTTGCTGCCCTTGAAGAAGGGGCCGGTGCGTGGGTCGGCCAGCAGGCGCTGGACGAAGTCGGTGGCCAGCAGGCCCAGGCCGCTGCGCTCGCCAAAGCTGGTGAAAGCGGGGTCGGGCACGCTTGGGGTGGCTTGCGCATGGACGGCGCAGGCGCTGCCCAGCAACAAGGCGAAGGCGACGGTGGTCCGGCGGAGGGTGTGTTCGATCATGGTCAGGCTCACGGAAGGGATTGAATTGGATGCGGTGCGGTGGGCCGGGCTCAGAACGCGACCTGGGCCGACAGGTAGGCGCCCGTCTGGCGCTGCGGCACCACCGCCGGCACGATGCGGCCCAGATCGACCCAGGCCAGCGTCAGCGACAGATGCTTGCTTGGCGTCCAGGCCACGAACAGGTCCTTCCAGTCTTCCTCGCGCAAGCCGCTGCCCAGCACTGAGGGATTCAAGTTGTCGGGCTTGACGCGGTACTCCGCCCCGATCGCCAGGTCCTTGCGCAGCAGCCAGGCGACCGACACCTCGGGCTGCAGGGTGTAGCGCTTGTGCTCGGTGCCGCCAAAGCCCAGCAGGCCGTTCTGGTTGGCGCGGGTGGCGCGCAGCGTGCCGTTGACCAGGATGCCGGGCGCCAGGAACAGTTTGGTGGCGCTCAGGTAGATGTCCAAACCCTGATCCGCCGCACCCAGCGCCTTCAGGGTGGCTGCCAGGCCACCGGCGTCGGTGCGCTTGAACTCGGCCCCCACGGCGATCTGCGGCATCCAGCGGTCGCTGTCGAGCACGGCGTCGCCGGCCAGCCGCCACTTCAGACCCAGGATGTCCTGCTGCAGCTTGAGGCCGGGCAGGCCCAGGGCCGTGCCGGTGGGGCCGGTGTTGAAGGTCTGGCGGGCGATGGACAGCTCATAGCGCTCATCGAAGCTGGCCGCGGCGCCAGCCACATTGAGCGCGTAGTCCTGGGTCACGCTGCGGGTTGCAAAGGCGGTGGCACCCCATTCGCCCTCGCTGCCATAGCTGCCGGTCACCGCCCAGGGGGTCAAGCCGCCGCCGGCCACGCCCTCGATGGTGCTGACCCCGCCGGTCAACAGCAGTTTGCCGCTGTCGGCCAGGGCGCTGCCAGGCACCAGCGCTGCGACGGCGGCCAGGGCGGCGAGCAGCCGCAGCGGGCTGGCGCTGGGGGAGGATGGGGCGGCAGGGGAGGGATGCGGCATTCGTTCGGGCTCCGGTTGGGGGTCGTGTTGAGGGCTGATACGCAGCCGGCGCGGCGGTGGATGCAGCCCTTCTCGAAGTAGGGTCATCGCGCCGCCATCCGGGTCGCTAGATGGGTCTCTCGGGTTTTCGGCCGCCAAGTGCGTGTGCTGAGCGCAAGGCCACAAGCGGCGTGTTTGGGGAAGGCACGCAAGCCGGCGAAATCAGGGGCGAACCGCCGCCTGCTCGTCGGATCGACCGTGCAGTCCGTCCCTAACATCAGAGTCATGATTTCCTTGCAGGGCGTGCCCTCCGTACTCATTGCCAAGAACCAGTCCTGGGTGCGCAAGCAGGCCCAGGCGTTGGTGCGCCATTTGCCGGCCAATGTCGAGCGCGCCGACCTGATCCAGGTCGGTCTGATCGCCGTGGCGCAGGCGGCGGTGAGTTTCGAATGGGAGGGTGACCGCGAGACGCCAGAGGCCCAGGAGGCCTTTGTGCGCTATGCCCGCATGCGCGTCAAGGGTGCGATGCTCGATGAACTGCGGCAGATGGATTTTCTGACCCGGGGCGAGCGGCGCAAGATCAAGGTCATCCAGATTGCCCGCGACCGGTTCCGCAGCACCCACGGCAAGGAGCCGGGCCTGAACGACCTGACGGTGCTGACCGGCATGCCGGCCAACGAGATCGGCTCATTGATGCAGGCCGACCAGTACGGCCGCAACCAGGCCAATGTGGACGATGACGAGTCCGACCATCCGCATCGTTTTCATCCGGCCACGGCCAAGGAAGAGGTGGAGGCGCGTGTCGACACCGGCATCGTCCTGCGCCGGCTGGAGCGCTTCTTTGCGGAACTGCCGGAGCGCGAGCGCATGGTCATCGAAGCCTATCTGGGCGTCGGTCTGACGCCGGTCGAGGTGGCCAAGACCCTGCAGGTCACGCCGTCGCGGGTTTCGCAGATCTACCACAACGTGGTCAAGAGAGTGGCCACCCACTTTGGCCACGAGCCTCAGCAGCGCGCCATCGACAAGCGTGCGCCGGCTTCGTCCGAGGCCTTTGCCGAGCTGCTGCAGCGCCGCGAAGAGGAGCTGCGCCGCTCGCCGCAAGGCAGTTGGGGTGAGTTGATGGAGCAGGTGCTGGTGCAATCCGCGGCCCCGAGGCCCAAGCCGGCCGTGCGGGCGGTGGCGGCTGCCCGGCGCGGCAGCCGCGCCTCACTCAGTGCCGCCTTGCCGGTGCCCGAGCCTGCCGTCAACCAGGACGCCGAGCGCGAGCTGGCGCTGACGGCCGAAATCACGCCCGCCGGCCCGACAACCCGCCGCCGGGGTTGAAGTCCGCTGCCGGTCAGGCCGGCAGCGCAAAATGCGGCGATGAAATCTGCCTTGTTTGTCGACTTCGACAACGTCTTCTCCGGCCTCAAGAACCTCGATCCGGCGATTGCCGAGCGCTTTGCCCGCCAGCCCATGCGCTGGATGCATTGGCTGCTGGACGCCCTGGCCCTGCCCGAGCATGCGCCGGCCGACGCCAAGCGCCGCCTGCTGGTGCGGCGGGTCTACCTCAATCCGCAGGTCTACCAAGGCTTCCGGGTCGGCTTCAACCATGCGGGCTTCGAGATCGTCGACTGCCCGGCGATGACCCACCAGGGCAAGACCAGCACCGACATCCACATGGTGCTCGACATGGTCGACCTGCTGCAGCACGAGGTGCACTACGACGAGTTCATCGTCTTCTCGGCGGACGCCGACTTCACCCCCGTGCTGCGCAAGCTGCGCCGCTGGGACCGCCGCACCACGGTGCTGGCCGTGGGCTTTCCGTCTGGCGCCTACCGGGCCTCGGCCGATCTGCTGATCGATACCGATCTGTTCATCCGCGATGGCCTGGGTCTGGGCCAGGTGGATGCGGACGAGCCGGCGCGGTTTGCCTTGAGCGCCGACAGTGCGGCCGGTGTGCCTGCTGTGCAGCCAGCAGAGGCCGCTGACGAGGCCAGCGTGTCCGTGGACGACATCATCAGCCACTTGCGCAATGAGGTGGCGCGGTCCGAGTTGCCCGTGCCCTGCGCGCGCTTGGCCGCCCAACTGATGGCCGCCCGGCCGGGCCTGGCACCCGACTGGTTGGGCCAGGGCAGCTTCCGCCGCTTTCTGGAGTCGCTGGCGCTGGCGCCCTTGACGCTGGATTGGCGCAGCTCGGGCGGCTATTTGCTCGACCCGACCCGCCATGAGGTGACCTTGAGCGGTCCGCTGCACGGCGTGCCCGTGTCCGAGAGCAGCTGGGGCCTGGACCGGCTGACCCTGGCCTTGATCCGCCAGGTCCACGAGGCCACCGGCGTGCCGATGCTGTCGCCGCGCGAGTTCCGCGGCCTGCTCGACGCCATCGTCGCCGATGTGGCCGAGCAGCCCTTCCAGCTCAGCGAGACCGGCAAGCGCGTGCGCGACCGTTGCCGCGAGCAGGGTCTGGCCGTCAGCCGGCTCGATGTGAACTGGGTCCTGCGTGGCGTGCAGATGGCCGGCCATGCCTTCGGCCTGGGCCATGACGACCTGGCCACGCTGTCCTACCGGCTGGTCGGCAACCTGATCAACCTGTGCCGGCGCGAGCAGGTGGCGCTGGACGCGGGCAGCGCCGCGGTGTTGCAGCGCTGGGTCAGCGGGCGCTTTGGCGAGGGTTGAGAGGCTGGGCCCAGCCGCCGGCCTTACATGCTGCGCCGGTACTGGCCGCCCACCTCGAACAGGGCGTTGGTGATCTGGCCCAGGCTGCAGCAGCGCACGGCGTCCATCAGCACCGCAAACACGTTCTCGTTGGCGATCACCGCCTGCTGCAGGCGGTCCAGCATGGCCGGGGCCTGCGCAGCGTGGCGGGCCTGGAAGTCGGCCAGGCGCTGCAGCTGGCTCTGCTTTTCGTCTTCAGTTGATCGGGCCAGCTCGATCGGCCCCTGGGCCTCGTCGCCCTGCGGGTTGCGGAAGGTGTTGACGCCGATGATCGGGTACTCGCCGGTGTGCTTGAGCATCTCGTAATGCATGCTCTCTTCCTGGATCTTGCTGCGCTGGTAGCCGGTCTCCATCGCGCCGAGCACGCCGCCGCGGTCGGCGATCTTTTCGAACTCTTGCAGCACCATCTCTTCGACCAGTTCGGTCAGCTCGTCGATGATGAAGGCGCCCTGGTTGGGGTTCTCGTTCTTGGCCAGGCCCCATTCGCGGTTGATGATCAGCTGGATGGCCATCGCGCGGCGCACACTGTCTTCGGTCGGCGTGGTGATGGCCTCGTCGAACGCATTGGTGTGCAGGCTGTTGCAGTTGTCGTAGATGGCGATCAACGCCTGCAGCGTGGTGCGGATGTCATTGAACTGGATCTCCTGCGCATGCAGGCTGCGGCCTGAGGTCTGGATGTGATATTTCAGCTTCTGGCTGCGTTCGTTGGCGCCGTACTTCTCTTTCATGGCCACCGCCCAGATGCGCCGCGCCACCCGGCCCAGCACGGTGTATTCCGGGTCCATGCCGTTGCTGAAGAAGAAGCTCAGATTCGGCGCAAAGTCATCGATGTGCATGCCCCGCGCGAGATAGGCCTCGACGAAGGTGAAGCCGTTGCTCAGGGTGAAGGCCAGCTGGCTGATCGGGTTGGCCCCGGCCTCGGCAATGTGATAGCCCGAGATGCTCACCGAGTAGAAGTTGCGCACATCGTGCTGCACAAAGTACTCGGCCACGTCGCCCATCACCTTGAGTGAGAACTCGGTCGAGAAGATGCAGGTGTTCTGGCCCTGGTCTTCTTTCAGGATGTCGGCCTGCACCGTGCCGCGCACCTGTGACTGGGCCCGGGCGCGGATGCGCTGCTGCTCCTCGGCCGTGGGCTCGCGGCCTTGCTCGGCCTTGAAGCGCTCGGTCTGCTGGTCGATGGCGGTGTTCATGAACATGGCCAGGATCGTCGGCGCCGGGCCGTTGATGGTCATGCTCACCGAGGTGGCCGGATCGCACAGGTCAAAACCGTCGTAGAGCACCTTCAGGTCGTCCAGCGTGGCAATGCTCACGCCCGAATTGCCGACCTTGCCGTAGATGTCGGGCCGCGGCGCCGGGTCAGCGCCGTAGAGGGTGACCGAGTCGAAGGCGGTGGACAGGCGCTTGGCCGGCATGCCCGCGCTGACCAGCTTGAAGCGCCGGTTGGTGCGGAAGGCATCGCCCTCGCCAGCGAACATGCGGGTCGGGTCCTCGCCCTCGCGCTTGAAGGCAAAGGTGCCGGCGGTGTAGGGATAGCGGCCGGGCACGTTGTCCAGCATCAGCCACTGCAGGATCTCGCCCTGGTCGCGATAGGCGGGCAGGGCCACCTTGCGGATCTTGTTGCCGCTCAACGTGGTGTGGGTCAAAGCGGTTCGGATCTCGCGCTCGTCGGCCATGCCGGGCCGCACCTTGACCACGAACTCATCGCCGCCGTAGGCCTGCTGCAGGGCCGGCCAGTCGGCCAGCAGCGCGCGGGCCTGCGGGCTGAGCAGGGCATTGCGTCGCTCGGCCTGCTCGGCCAGGGCGTCGCGGGCGCGGTGCTTGTCGGGGATGGCCTCGAACAGCATGCGGCTGGCTTCGTTCAGCTGCTGGATCTCGCGTGCCAGCTGCGCCTGCCGGCGGGCGCTGGCCTTGTAGCCGCGCACCGTGTCGGCAATCTCGGCCAGGTAGCGCACCCGCGCGCCCGGCACGATGGGCGTTTGGTGGGTGCTGTGGCGGGTCTGCACCCGCGGCAGCCGGCCCTCGGTCAGGGGCAGGCCGAGCTCGATCAGGCGGGCCTTGAGCGCCTGGTACAGGGCGGTCACGCCGTCGTCATTGAAGCGGCTGGCCATGGTGCCGTAGACCGGCATCTGGTCGGGCATCACGGTGAAGGCCTCGCGGTTGCGCTGCACCTGCTTGGCCACGTCGCGCAGCGCGTCGGCGGCGCCCTTGCGGTCAAACTTGTTGATGGCCACGAACTCGGCAAAGTCCAGCATGTCGATCTTCTCGAGCTGGCTGGCCGCGCCGAACTCCGGCGTCATCACATACATGGGCACATCCACCAGCGGCACGATGGCGGCATCTCCCTGGCCGATGCCCGAGGTCTCGACGATGATCAGGTCAAAACCGGCGGCCTGGGTGGCGGCCAGCACATCGGGCAATGCGGCGCTGATCTCGCTGCCGGTGTCACGGGTGGCCAATGATCGAA
>CALRVU010000125.1:0-7804 GCA_943371685.1 Bordetella parapertussis
CCGGCGCGATGATGTAGCGGGCTTCGCCTTCGAGGTCAGCCAGCGCATCGACGACGAACTGGAACGAAGCGCCCACGTCCATGTAGCCGTGCCCCATCACCAGCGCCGGGCGTTCGGGCGTGATCAGGCTGGGATCGCCCCAGACCTGCAAGTGGTAGCTCAGGCCGCGCACCGGCACGCTCATGGACCGGGCAGGGCGACGGGGCTGATAGAGAGCTTCTGAGTGCATGCGCTGCACTTTAGGGCCAAGCGGGCCGGGCCGCTGCCACCCGGGTGACAGAATCTCGGCCATGAACCCTTACAAGCTGCGTCCGGCCGAGCCGCGCGATGTGCCAGTCGTGGTGGCCCTGATCACCGAGCTGGCCGTGTTTGAGCAACTGGAGCACCTGCTCGAGACCACTTCGGAGCGGCTGATGCCCCATCTGTTTGGCGAGCGGCCGGTGGCCGAATGTCTGGTGGCCGAGCGGCAGCGTGAAGGGGCAGCCGAAGTCGTCGCCTTCGCCCTGTTCTTCACCAACTTCTCCACCTTCAAGTGCTTGCCAGGCCTCTACCTGGAGGACCTGTATGTTCAGCCGGCCCACCGCTCAGCGGGCCTGGGCAAGGCCTTGCTGCGTCAACTGGCCCAGTTGGCCGTGCAGCGCGGCTGCGGCCGGTTTGAGTGGAGTGTGCTGGACTGGAACGCCAACGCCATCGCCTTCTATCAGAAGATGGGCGCGGTGGTGATGCCCGACTGGCGCATCTGTCGGGTCACCGGCGATGCGCTGCAGTCATTGGGCGCGACGGCTCAGGGGCAGCCGGTGGTCGAGTAGAACTCGAAATAGACGCTCTGTCGTTCACGCTGCTTGATCCGCGAGGTCTTGCCGTCGGCCAGCTTGATCGGCGTGAGGTTGCTGCCTTGCCAGAACACATGGGTGTTGTCGAAGGAGACTTCGGCGCTGTTCTTGGCGTCTGCCGTGGTGCACAGGGCCGTGCCGCCTGAGGCTGCGATGAAGCGGGTCGGGTCGCCGTCCACATTCGTGTCGTCGGCATCGACGAACACCTCGGGAATGCAGGCCATGGCCACGCCATCGCTGCGTGTGATCTCGAAGTAGGCCACGCTCTTGTTCATGACCTTCACCACATTGGTATTGGCCGTCAGTTGCGCGCACTGGAAGCTGCCACTGTCGGCAGAGTAGTACTGCTTGTAATAACCGACCTTGGGCAGGGCCAGGCTGCTGAGCGAAACCGAGGCCAGGGCCAGGGCGAGGATGAGCGACTTCTTCATGGGGTTCCTTGGTGCTCCGCCCGACGCGGGCTGGATGCGCGGGCTTCTGCGTGCCCGTGGTCGAGGATCTTAGTGGAGGCTGGCGGCCGAGCCGGGCATGGTATCTACCCCCGCTGCCCGGGTGGCCGGCATTGGATAAGCTCCCCACATGACGCCATCCACCGAGCCCCGCACTGCGCACGACGACTTCCGCTGGCAGGTTCCGCTGCAGTTCAATCTGGCGGAGGTCTGCTGCACCCGCTGGGCGCGTCAGATGCCCAACGCGGTGGCGATCCGTGCCGAGAATGAGGCGGGCCAGGTCCGGCTGCACCGATTTGGCCAGTTGCAGGATCAGGCTAATCGCTTGTCCGCCGCGCTGCGCCGGCTGGGGGTGGCGCGAGGCGACCGCGTGGCCGTGCTGATGCCGCAGCGTTTCGAGACGGCCGTGGCCCACATCGCCATTGCCCAGCTGGGCGCGGTGGCCATGCCGCTGTCGATGCTGTTCGGCCCCGAAGCGCTGGCCTTTCGCCTGAACGACGGTGAGGTGCGGGTGGCGCTGGCCGATGAGTCGGCCATGGCTGCCTTGCTGGCGGCGCGTTCTGAATGTCCGGCACTGCGCTGGGTGGTGGCCGCCGGCGCGGCGGTGGGTCAGGGAGACGTAGCCTGGGCTGCGCTGTTGGCAGCCGAGTCGGGCCGTTTCACTGCCGTCAAGACCCGGGCTGACGATGCGGCGCTGCTGATCTACACCAGCGGCACCACCGGCCCGCCCAAAGGCGCGCTGATCCCTCACCGCGCCTTGATCGGCAATTTGAGCGGCTTTGTCTGCAGCCAGAACTGGTTGCGCAGCGGCACTGGCCTGCCGCCCCGCCGACGCCTGGGGCCGGGCGGGGTGCCGGCCGATGCGGTGTTCTGGAGCCCGGCGGACTGGGCCTGGACGGGCGGCTTGATGGATGCCTTGCTGCCCTCGCTCTACTTCGGCGTGCCCATCGTGGCCTTCAGTGGCCGCTTCTCGGCCGAGCGCGCTTTGGCATTGATGGAGCGTCACCGGGTCACCAACAGCTTTCTGTTCCCCACGGCGCTCAAGGCCATGATGAAGGCCGTGCCCGAGCCGCGCCGCCACTACCGCCTGCGGCTGCGCGCGCTGATGAGCGCAGGCGAGGCGGTGGGCGACACGGTGTTCCATTGGTGCGTGCAGGCGCTGGGCGTGGTGCCCAACGAAATGTTCGGCCAGACCGAGCTGAACTACATCGTCGGCAACTGCAGCCAGACCGAAGGCTGCGACGGCCATCCCTTTGCGGCCGGCGTGGCCGCTGGCTGGCCGGCCCGGCCGGGCAGCATGGGCAGGGGCTATCCCGGCCACCGGGTGGCGGTGATCGACGACGAGGGCCAGATCTGCCCGCCCGGGGTGGCTGGTGACGTGGCGGTGCACCGCATCAATCACGCGGGCCAGCCCGATCCGATCTTCTTTCTGGGCTACTGGAGGCGCGACGAAGCCACCCGCGCCAAGTACACCGGTGAGCCGGCGGACAGTTGGTGCCGCACCGGGGACATGGCCAGCATGGATGCCGACGGCCACCTCTGGTACCAGGGTCGCAGCGACGACATGTTCAAGGCGGCCGGCTACCGCATCGGCCCGAGCGAGGTGGAGAACTGCCTGGTGCGCCACCCGGCCGTGGCCAATGCCGCCGTGGTGCCCAAGCCCGATGCCGAGCGCGGCGCACTGGTCAAGGCCTATGTGGTGCTGGCCGCCGGCTTTGTGGCCGGCGATGCCCTGGTGGCCGAGCTGCAGCAGCATGTGCGCGGCCGCTTGGCACCTTACGAATACCCGAAGGAGATCGAGTTCATCGACGTCCTGCCCATGACCACCACTGGCAAGGTGCAGCGTCGTGTGTTGAGGCTGCAGGAGGAGGCGAGGGCGCGCGCTGCTTGATGTGGGCCGGCCGTGTCAGCGCCCGCACTGGCCGCTGATCGCTGCAGCGGCCAGGAACGGCAGGCTCAGCAGGCCCATGCCGCCGCCCGCAAACTCGCCCTTGGCGCAGTCGCCATGGCCGGCGGCTGCGGTGGCGGCTGACAGGCGCTCGGCCTGGGTCGGGTTCTGGATGCCGGTGGCCGCCTGGGCCCGCTCGGACAGCAGCGGACCTCGGCTGGCGTCGCGCAATGCCTGACGGGTGGCGGCGGTGTCCATCAGCCTGATCGGCGGGGCACTGGCGGGTGGTTCGGGCCCCAGTGGCGCCGTGATGGCGGCGGTGGCGTCGACCGCAGCTGGCGATGCGCCCGCTGTGGCGGCAGCGCTTGGCAGCACGCGCAACTCGCTGGTCTGTGGCGTGGCGAGTTGGGCTGGCGGCTTTTTGCCGGTGGGCTGCAGCGGCGGGCTGGGCGTTGGCGGCAGCACAGCCGCTTCAGTGCGCAACCACAACAGGTTGAGTTCGGTGGGGTTTGAAGGCTCGTCAGGTCTGGCCGCATGGTTGCGCGGGGCGATCTGCACGGCATCTTCCAGCTGCCAGATCAGGCCAGCATGCAGCAGCAGCACCAACGCCCACGGCGCCTGCCTGCGCGGCGCCGGCTCGCGCCAGGGCTGATGGCTGCCCGGGCCTTTGAGGCGCTCAGTCGGGTCTGTTTTCATCGCCTGCCTCAAAGGCCAGCAAGTCGCCGGGTTGGCATTGCAGCACATCGCAGATGGCGGCCAGGGTGTCAAAGCGCACGCCGCGCACCTTGCCCGACTTGAGCAGCGAAAGATTCTGTTCGGTGATGCCGATGCGCTCGGCCAGTTCGCGCGAGCGCATCTTGCGCCGTGCCAGCATCACATCCAGTTGAACGGTGATGGGCATGGTGGTCAGACGAAGCCGTCGTTCTCTTCGGCCGCGCGCACGGCCTCGGCCATCACCCGCGCCACGGCCACAAAGACCAGGGCCAGCAAGAGCAGGGTGTAGTCCTGCGAGCTGAAGGCCAGCTCCAGCTGGCGCTGACCGGGCGGGTTGTCCCAGCTGACCGCCAGCACCGACAGGGTGTGGGACAGCGGCCCGGCCAGCGCCAGCACCACCAGCAGGCGGCCGAACTGGCGCAGCCGTTGCACGGCGGCGGGCACCAGCACCTGGCCATGCTGAAAGTGGCCGAACAAGCACCACAACTGCCAGAGCAGACCCAGCCCCACCAGCACCGGCAGACTGAAGGCCGCCACCAGGCGCCAGCGCAGCAGTCCGGTGAAGTCCCCCTGCAAGCGCTTGATCAGGTCGTTGCTGCTGTGCTGGAGCATGGTCATCACTTCTTCGGTCGGGGCCAGCATCAGCATGATCCACCAAGCCAGCAGCGTGACGGTGCCGATCAGCACCATGGCGCGAACGCCCAGCGAAAGGCGGAACAGCCGGCGGGCCAGTTCGGTGCGTGCATCCGATGGCTTGCTCGTTGCAGAAATGCTTGTATGATTCATAAAACTTACTGTAAAACATTAATTTATGAACGTCAAACAGTGGATTTCTCGGCTGCTGGTGGTTTTGTTGGCGGCCCTGACCAGCGCCTGCACGGTGATCCCGCTCAGCTCGCTCTGGCAATTGCGCGGCTTTGACTTTGCCAAGTTCGATGGTCGGCAGCTGAGGGTGCTGCTGCACCTGCCTGAGGGTGTGCAGGCAACGCCTGAGGCCCTGCGCATCGGCCTGCGCCTGCACCGGGGCGGCGGCTCGACCGAGGTCGTGAGCGAGACGCTGGTGCTGCGGCCGCAAGCGGCGGATGCCAAGGCGGCGCTGCCAGCCGCGCCACAAGTCAAGGGCCACTGGGTCTGGCTGGCCATGGGCGAGGACGATGTGCGCCGGCTGGATGCCCTGCGGGCCAAGGGCGCCGTCTGGCGCGAGGCCGACGGCAAGGCCGAAGGCCGCAAGCTGGAGACCGAAGTCTCGCCTCAGCTGTGCCGTCTGGGTTCTGCGCCGCTGAACGCCGGCCAGGTGCGCTTGAGTGCCTGGGTGCGCTGGCAGGCTGAACAAGCGCCGGTGTTGCTGCTGGACCAGGCCAGCGCCAAGGAGATGGACGAGAAGACGGCCAGCGAGCCGGTGCCGGCTTGCGGCACACTGGCGCGATGACCGCCAAGACACCCACCTCAACCGTTCCCGTTCCGCTCGACCAGGCCCGCTTGGCGCTGGGCCGCAGCCCGCTCCGCGTCAGCCCGGTCTGCCTGGGCACCATGACTTTTGGCGAGCAGGTCGATGAGTCCACCGCCCATGCCATCCTGGACCGGGCCCTGGCCCGTGGCCTGAACTTCATCGACACGGCCGAGATGTATGCGGTGCCGGCCCGCGCTGCCACCAGTGGCGCCACCGAGGCCATCATCGGCAGCTGGCTGGCCAGTCGCCCCGAAGTCCGCCGCCAGGTGGTGCTGGCCACCAAGGTGGCCGGGCCCAGCCGCAACATGGACTGGATCCGCGGCGGCGCGGCCGACCTGCAGCCCGAGCACATCATCGCCGCCTGCGAGGCCAGCCTGCGCCGGCTGCAGACCGACGTCATCGATCTCTACCAGATCCACTGGCCCAATCGCAACGCACCTTCGTTCGGCGCGCTGTACTTCGATCCGGCCCGCGACACCGAGCACAGCACCATCGAGGCCCAGCTGCGCGCGCTCGACCAGCTGGTGCGCGACGGCAAGGTGCGGCAGATCGGCTTGTCCAATGAAACGCCCTGGGGCGTGATGAGCTTCTTGCGCGCGGCCGAGCAGTACGGCCTGCCGCGCATCGCCACGGTGCAGAACCCCTACGCCCTGGTCAACCGCTCGGTGGACAACGGCCTGGACGAGGTGCTGTGGCGCGAGCAGGTGGGCTTGCTGGCCTATTCGCCGCTGGGCTTTGGCACCTTGACGGGCAAGTACGACGACGCCGGCTTTGACGCCACCCGCCCCGAGCTGGGTCGGCTGGCCAAGTTCGAGTCCATGCGCAAGCAGCGCTGGGCCCGCAACGAGACCCTGATGGCGGCTCGCCGCTACAACGCGCTGGCCCGGGCCGAGGGCCTGACGCCCGCCCAGCTGGCGCTGGCCTTCTGCTACCGCAACTGGCGGGTGGCTTCCACCATCATCGGCGTGACCAGTGTGGCCCAGCTCGATGAGTGCCTGGACGCCTGGTGCGTCGAGCTGCCGCCCGAGCTGCTCGACGCCATCGACACCATTCGTTGGGACATGCGCGACCCCGCGCAATGACGCCATGGCCAAGAAAGAAAAACATGTGAGCGAGACGCCCGCCACCCAGTGGCTCAAGGCGCAGCAAGTGCCTTACACCGAGCATGTCTACGACTATGTGGACCATGGCGGCACGGCCGAGTCGGCACGGCAGCTGGGCCGGCCCGAGCACGAGGTGGTCAAGACCCTCGTCATGCAGGATGAAAAGGCCGAGCCACTGGTGGTGCTGATGCATGGCGACAAGCAGGTCAGCACCAAGAACCTGGCCCGGGCCATCGGCGCCAAGAGCGTGGAGCCCTGCAAGCCCGAAGTCGCCCAGCGCCACAGCGGCTTTCTCGTCGGCGGCACCTCACCCTTCGGCACCCGCAAGGCCATGCCGGTCTATGTGGAGGCCAGCGTGCTGGAGCTGCCCGCCATCCTGATCAACGGCGGCCGCCGCGGCTACCTGGTCGGCATCGACCCAGCGGTGCTGGTCAGCGTGCTGGGGGCCAAGCCGGTGAGTTGTGCGATTTGAGTCGGCGGGTTGCAGGCCTCAAGAACAATCCGTCAGAACAGCCAGTCGGCACCAGTCGCGGAGTGGAATGTCACTTCGTCCATGAACGAATTGGGCGAATGGAACGAGTCTGGGGTGTGCGTCTGCAAACTGGCTGGGGTGGTTGATTTGACTTCAATGGCGATGTCTGCATCGACGAGCAGGTTGACGCTGAAGGTGGTCCAGGTCTTCCCTTTGGGGCCTTGGGCGAGAAAGCTCCCGGAAAACTTGTAGACGTCGTACTCATTGCCGTCACGACTCACAAAACCCAGCAGGGTCAAGGTATCCAGGCTGTCGCGCAAGAACTTGTCGCCCGCGTCGCCCGAAATGATGACAGAGCTGACTGAATTCAGCGTTTCGAGGTTGTAGGTTCCCGAGGTCCATCCGTCGCTGATCAAACGACTCCCCCTCACTTCGCTCTCCGAAGCAAGGTAAGACCCGACGCGAGGGTCGATGAAGAGGGTGTTGTTGCCTGATCCCCCAATGTCGATCTCTTCCAAGGCGCCTACCTCGTGGCTCACCTTGAATGCCCAGTTGTTTCGGGCGGATCCAGCAACAAGGTCGATCAACTTGGAGCCCCCGGTGACTTGCACGGTATCGAAGCCGGCGCCGCCATCAAGCTCCGCGAATGCGCCGTCGTCGATGATGATGGTGTCGTCGCCATCCCTGCCTCGGATCGTGTCTCTGCCACCCAAGCCAGTCAACAGGTTCTGGCCATCGTTGCCGGTCAAGAAGTTGGCTTCCACATTGCCGGTCAGGAAAAGGTCCTGGATTCCCTCCTCCAATTGAACCTTCTCAAAACCTGCAGAGAGGGTCCACGACACGCTGGAGACAATCGCGTCGAAACCCTCATTGGCCGCCTCGATCAATACGTCAG
>CALRVU010000126.1:0-7775 GCA_943371685.1 Bordetella parapertussis
CGAACCGCGTCCTTGCTGACCTCTGCGAAGGGCTTGGGCGCCGTGGGATCGGCCGCAGGCTTGGCGGCGGCTGGTCCGGTGCCGGCCGCAGCCGGTGCAGAGGCAGCTGGCGCCGGCTGCGCTGCGGCGCCGGCAGGTGCCGCCTGGCTGGACCAGCTCAGCGTCGCCAGTGCGGCCATGGCCAGTACCGACCGGGAGGACAGCACGGCAGGCACCGCGCGCAGGACAGAAAATTCAGCAAAGGCCATGGACATGCTTCAAGCTTGAGAGAGGTCGCCAGGTCTTGGGCGACGGACAAATGAAACGCGCGAGGCCTTGTGAACCTCGCGCTCGGCGACAAGTTCCCTGGCAGCCGAAAAATCAAACGGTGCCAGACAAACCGTGGTGACGTTGACTTTTGCCCGAGTCGGCGCGCGCGTCAATGCCGGTTTTCCGCAGCAAGCCGCGTGCCGGGTGCGCCGCACGCTGCGCGCACTACACTTTTGCCATGACCCCGACGCAAGCCGTGAAGCCCGCCCTGACGCACCTGCTGTACCTGCACGGCTTTCGCTCCTCGCCACTGTCCAGCAAGGCCCAGCACACGGCCCGCTGGGTGGCCCTCCACCGACCGGATCTGCAGTTCTGGTGCCCCCAACTGCCACCCTCGCCGACTGAGGCGCTGGCCTTGCTCCGGGCTGGCATGGCCGACTGGCCCAAAAGCAGCATGGCAGTGATCGGCAGCTCCCTGGGTGGCTTTTATGCCACGGTGCTGGCCGAGGGGCTGGCCTGCCCGGCGGTGTTGTTCAACCCGGCCGTCGATCCTGCCCGCGACCTGACCGCCCACATCGGGCGTCAGACCACCTGGCAAGATCCGGCCGAAGCGTTCTTCTTTCGCGCGGAGTACATCGCCGAGTTGCGCGCCATGGCCACCGGTCCGCTGCGCGATCCCGCCGGCTACGGCATGGTCATTGCCAAGGGCGATGAGGTGCTGGACTGGCGCGAGATGCAGGCGCGCTACCAGGGTGCCGAGATCCTGCTGCTCGAGGGCAGCGACCATGCCTTGAGCGAATTTGACGGGCCATTCGACTTCCTGCTGGATTTTCTGGCGATCGCGCCTGCAGCGCCGGCGACGGCACGAGGCACGCTCGCCACACGCTGACACGGACTTGCCACGCCGGCAGCCTGCGGGTTTGCGACAATGCGCCGGTGATCTACGCCCTATTCGATGACGCTGGCAAATTTCTGGCCGGCCGTGTGATGTCCGAGGCCGACAGTTCGATGCAGATCGAGCTGGATTCGGGCAAGCGCGTCAAAGTGAAATCCGCCAATGTGCTGCTGCGCTTTGACAAGCCGCAGCCCGCTGAGCTGCTGACGGCCGCACAAGCCCGCGCCGCCGAGATCGACCTTGATCTGGCCTGGGAGTTCGCCCCGGAGGGCGACTTCGGCTTTGTCGACTTTGCCCGGGAGTATTTCGACGCCAAGGCCGGTGTCGAGCTGCAAGCCGCCGCCCTGTTCCGCCTGTTCGATGCGCCGCACTACTTCCGCCGGGCCGGCAAGGGGCAGTTCAAGAAGGCGCCCGAAGAGATCGTCAAGGCTGCCTTGCTGGCGATCGAGCGCAAGAAGCAGGTGGCCGAGCAGATCGAGGTCTGGACCACCGAACTGGTGGCCGGCGCCTGCCCGGCGCCGGTGCGCGAGCAGCTCTACAAGATCCTGTTCAAGCCCGACAAAAACGCCCCCGAGTACAAGGCCGTGGTCGAGGCTTCGCGCCGCGCCCAGCGCGCCGTGCTCGATCTGCTGAAAGACGCGGGCGCCATCAGCAGCCCCTACCAGTTCCACTGGCGCCGCTTCCTGTTCGACCAGTTCCCCAAGGGCACCGGTTTCCCGAATGTGCAGGCGCCGGCCATCGCCGACACCCTGCCGCTGGCCGCCGTGCAGGCTTTCTCGATCGACGACTCGCAGACCACCGAGATCGACGATGCCCTGTCGGTCACCGGGCTGGGCAGCGGCGAAATCGTCTTTGGCGTGCACATTGCGGCCCCCGCCCTGGCCATCCAGCCCGATTCGGCCGTGGACAAGCTGGCCCGCGAGCGCCTGTCCACCGTCTACATGCCCGGCTGGAAGCTGACCATGTTGCCCGACGAGGTGGTGCAGGCCTACACCCTGATCGAGGGCCGCGACTGCCCGGCCGTCAGCCTCTACGTCTCCTTTGACGAAGCCAATCTGGCGATCAAGCGCACCGAGACCCGCATCGAGCGCGTGCCGATCGCGGCCAATCTGCGCCACGACCAACTCGATGCGGTGGTCACCGAAGCCGCCCTCACCGGCGCAGCGCCGGCTGATTACCCCTTCGCGGACGAACTGGCCTTCACCTTCCGGCTGGCCCGCCACCTGAAGGCGCTGCGCGAGGTGGCTCGCGGCAAACCCGAAAACTTCAACCGGCCGGACTACAACTTCAAGCTCGAGGGCAACGAGGCCGAGCCGCAGGGCAACGAGACCGTGCGCATCACCGAGCGCAAACGCGGTGCGCCGCTCGACCTGATCGTTTCCGAGGCCATGATCCTGGCCAACAGCACCTGGGGCGGCTGGCTGGGTGAACTGGGCGTGCCCGGCATCTACCGCAGCCAGGCCAGCCTGGCGCCGGGCGTCAAGGTGCGCATGGGCATCCGGCCAGCACCGCATGCCGGCATGGGCGTGTCCCAGTACACCTGGGCCACCTCGCCGCTGCGCCGCTATGTCGACCTGGTCAACCAGTGGCAGATCATCGCCTGCGCCCGACACGGCAACACCGCTGCGCTGGTGGCACCGTTCAAGCCCAAGGACGCGATGCTGTTCTCGATCATCTCGGGCTTTGACGGGGCCTACAGCGCCTACAACGGCTTCCAGCAGGCCATCGAGCGCTACTGGACGCTGCGTTGGCTGGAACAGCAAGGCGTGACGGAACTGGATGCCACGGTGATGAAGGAGGGGCTGGTGCGGGCCGACACCCTGCCGCTGGTCTTCCGGGCATTGGGTTGCGAGCCATTGGCCCGCGGTGCGCGCGTGCGGGTGCGGGTCACCGGCATCGATCTGCTGACTTTGGATCTGCACGCCAGCCTGCTGACCCAGCTGGACAGCGCCGATGCCGCAGGCACCGCCGAGAGCGAAGCCGATGCTGACGAGCTGGAAGAGGCCCCCACCGGCGCCCTGACGCTGGCCATCGACCTGGGCGACGAAGCCGCCGCTCCGCCGGCCGCTGACCCTGCGCCCCAACAGGCCTGAAGACCAAGCTGCCATGACTGTGTCCCGCTCCTCCTGGCGTCCCACGGTTCTGCAGTCAGCGCTGGCGGTGTCGGTGCTGGTGCATGCCGTTCTGCTGTCGGTGCGTTTTGTCGATCCAGAGCGCTTCAATCGCCTGTTTGAAGACACGCCACTGGAGGTGGTGCTGGTCAATGCCCGCAGTGACGAGAAGCCGGTCAAGGCCCAGGCCATTGCCCAGGCCAGCTTGGCTGGTGGTGGTGAGGCCGAGCAGGGCCGGGCCACCTCGCCGCTGCCGCCTTCGGCACAGACCCGCTCAGGTGAATCACCCGAGGAGGCGCAGCAGCAGATCCAGCACATGCAGCAGGCCCAGCAGCAATTGCTGGCGGCCCTGCGCCGTGAGCTCGCCCTGCTGCCGCCGCCCGATCCCAGCCGGACCTTCCAGACCCCGGCCGAAGCCGAGCGCGAGGCTCGCCGGCGCCAGATGCTCAGAACACTGGCAGAGATCGAAAAGCGCATCAATGAAGAGAACGCCCGGCCGCGCAAGCGCTACATCAGCCCGGCTGTGCGCGAAGAGACCTACGCCCTGTACTACGACGCACTGCGGCGCAAGATCGAGGAACGCGGCACCCGCGACTTTCCCGAGTACAAGGGTCAGAAGCTCTACGGAGAGCTCATCATGAACTTCACCGTCGATGCCGCTGGCCGGGTGGTCGAGGCCGATGTGGTGCGTCCCTCCAAGTCCAAGCTGCTGAACCAGCGCGCGCTGGCCATCGTGCAGGCTGCAGCGCCCTTCGGGCCTTTCACCGAGGCCATGCGCCGCCAGGCCGACCAGATCGTGGTCACCTCGCGGTTCCGCTTCACGCGCACCGAGGGCTTTGAGGCCACGGCAGAAACCTCGATTCGTCCATGACGCCATCCCCTTTGAGCGAAGCCGCCGCGGCACCGGCCCGCTATGCCGTTTTCGGCAACCCGATCGCCCACAGCCGCTCACCCGACATCCATGCGGCGTTCGCCGCCGCCACCGGGCAGGTGATCGAGTACACCCGCCTGGCTGCACCGCTGGATGGCTTCACGGATGCCATCGCCGACTTCGCGGCCCAGGGCGGACAAGGCTGCAATGTCACCGTGCCGTTCAAGTTCGAGGCCTACGGCCTCGGCGCCCGGGTCACGGATCGCGCCCGCCTGGCTGGCGCCGCCAACACCTTGATGCGAACGACGGAGGGGTGGTTGGCCGACAACACCGACGGCGCAGGCCTGATGCGCGATCTGCAGATCAACGCCGGCTGGCCGGTGGCGGGCCGCCGGGTGCTGCTGATCGGCGCCGGCGGTGCGGCGGCCGGCGTGCTGGGCCCGCTGCTGGGCTGCCAACCGGCCGAGCTGGTGCTTGCCAACCGCAGCCCCGACAAAGCCCGAGCGCTGGCCGCCACCCACCAATCCTGGGCTGATGCCTGCGGTGTGGTTCTGAGCGTCTGCGATCTGACCCAGCCCGGACTGGCATTCGACCTGGTCATCAATGCCAGCGCCAGCAGCCTGGGCGGCGCCGCAGCGCCTGTGCCTGCCGAGGTGCTGGGCCCGAACAGCCACGCCGTCGACCTGATGTACGGGCCGGCAGCGCAGCGATTTCTGGACTGGGCGGCGGCGCATGGCGCCAAGGTGCGCGACGGACTGGGCATGCTGGTCGAGCAGGCGGCGGAGTCCTTTGCGCTGTGGCGCGGCGTGCGACCGAATACGGCACCGGTTCTGCAGGCCCTGCGAGACCAGCTGGCCGCAGAAGCCGTGAAGCCCGACCCGGCGAAGGCAGCCCCGTGAAGCACATCGCCCGGTCGGGACTGCGCTTCGTCACGCTGCTACTGATCTGCGGCCTGGCGCTGCAGCTCTACTTTCTGGTCCGGGTGGCCCTGATGCTGGTGATCGACCCGCAGTCCACGAGTTTTCAGCGCAGCGAGGCCTGGCGCCTGCTGAGCGAGAAGCACCAGATCGTCTGGGCCCAGGACTGGGTCAGCGATGCGCAGATCTCCGATCACCTCAAGCGGGCGGTGATCGCCAGCGAGGACGCCGGCTTTGCCGACCACCATGGTGTGGAGTGGGAAGCGATCGAGAAGGCCTGGTCGCGCAACCAGAAGGCCGAAGCTCGCGCTGAACAGACCAATGAACAGCTGGCCAAACGCCAGGCAGCCCGCAAAGCCGATGCCGCAGCACCCGCCCGCGCCACACCCAAGCTGGTCGGCGGCTCCACGATCAGCCAGCAATTGGCCAAGAACCTGTTTCTTTCTGGCGAGCGCACCATCGCCCGCAAGGCACAGGAGTTCGTGATCACTTTCATGCTGGAAGCCTTGCTCAGCAAGCGCCGTATCCTGACGATCTACCTGAACAATGTGGAATGGGGCGAAGGCGTGTTTGGCGCCCAGGCGGCCGCCCGGACCTACTTCCGCAGCGATGCGGCCAGGTTGTCGGCGCCGGCTGCGGCACGTCTTGCCGTGATGCTGCCTGCGCCCAAACGGTTCGAGAAGCAGCCCGGGTCGGCCTACGTGAGCGGCCGTGCGGCCACCATCGTCGCCCGCATGGGTGCAGTTGAACTGCCATGAACCCGACAGGCATGCCCAGATGAGCCAGGAATCAAATGCCGAGATTGCCGCCATGGCGGCGCGCATGGTGGTTGAAGAAGGCATGGAGTACACCGCCGCCAAACGCAAGGCCGCACGCGACCTGGGCCGACGCTCCGGCCGCGGAGCGCGCAGCGAGGCCCTGCCTTCCAACGAAGAGGTCGAGGACGAAGTACGCGAGTACATCGATCTCTTCTGCGCCGACAGCCAACCCAGGGAACTGCAGGCCTTGCGTGAACTGGCCCTGCGCTGGATGGAGCGCCTGCCAGCGTTCCGACCCCACCTGGGCGGTGCCGTCTGGCGAGGCACGGCCACCCGGCTGTCCAATCTGATCATCGACCTGTACTGCGACGACCCCAAGACCACCGAGATCAGCTTTCTCAATCTGGGCCTGGACTTTGACAGCAGCGGCGCCAATGAGGACGAGCCGCTGGTGCTGAGCACCACCGGGCGCGCACCTGGGCTGCCCGAACCCGTGACGCTGCACTTTGTCGTCCATGATCTGGACGATCTGCGCGGCGCCCTCAAGGCCGATGCGCGCGGCCGGACCTGGCGTGGCGACGCCGCGGCCTTGCGCAGACTGATGGAGGAGAACGCGCCATGAACACCCTGACCCGCCGAGCCCTGCTGGGCGCCACCGGGCTGGCCGCAATGGCTGCCGGCGCGTGGTGGAACAACCGGCGCCTGACGCCCGCCGAAGCCGCACCCGATGCGCTGAGCGCATTCTGGCCACTCGTCCTGGAGACGCCACAAGGCGCCAAGATGCCGATGCAGGCATTCCGCGGGCGACCGCTGCTGATCAACTTCTGGGCCACCTGGTGCCCCCCTTGCGTGGAAGAGATGCCCGAATTGGAGCGCTTTGCCCACGAATGGGGTGCGACCGGGGGCCAGGTTCTGGGTTTGGCCATTGACCAGAAGGCGGCTGTGCTCAAGTTTCTGAGCACCATCCCCGTGACCTTTCCGATCGCACTCGGCGGTACCGAGGGTCTGGGCATGGCCAGAACCCTGGGCAATGCCGCCGGCGGCCTGCCTTTCACGGTGCTGGTGAACGCACAAGGCGTCGTCAGCCACCGCAAACTGGGTGCAACCACGCTGGCCGAGTTGCAGACCTGGGTCCGTTAAGGCGCCCTGATCACGGGTTTTGGCCGCTGCGCGCCGCCTGCCGCTACACTGGCAGGCGGACTGACCTGAGCGCAGCGCTCGAGACCAATTCCCCCATTTCAGTGGCCTGATGCACCATTTCTGCTCTCAAATCAGGGCAACTTTCAGCAAATCCAGAGTTGCCTCCCCTTTTTCGGGCACCGGCAATCCCAAGGATCATTCGCAAAGAAGCCAGATTTAGGCCGCAATTCGAGAATGTTCTCGCATAATCGCGCTCCGTAGCGAGCCCAACGCCCGCTGATCCGACCGGCACGAGCTTTGCGTCTTGCATGGCTTCGCTCCACGCCGCGCGGCCCAGCCGCGCACGGGGCCCTTTCTTTTTCTCTGACAGGAGACCTTCCCTCCATGGACCTGCGCAAACTCAAGACCCTGATCGATCTGGTCTCGGAATCGAACATCGCCGAACTGGAAATCACGGAAAACGAAGGCAAGGTGCGCATCGTCAAGTCCGGGGGCACCGCCTTCGCGGCGCCGATGATGACGATGCCCATGCAAACGGCGCCGGCCCCGGCCGCTGCGTCTCCGGTCGCACCAACCGCACTTGAAGCCCCTGCCGCGCCCGCCGCAGCTGCCGGCCATGTGGTCAAGTCGCCGATGGTGGGCACTTACTATGCGTCGTCGACCCCTGGCGGCAAGCCACTGGTGGACATCGGCTCGTCGGTCAAGGTCGGCCAGGCGGTCTGCATCATCGAAGCCATGAAGATCATGAACGAGATCGAGGCCGACGTTGCCGGCACGGTCACGCAGGTGCTGGTCCAGAACGGTCAGGCGGTCGAATTCGGCCAGCCGCTGTTC
>CALRVU010000127.1:0-7745 GCA_943371685.1 Bordetella parapertussis
GACTTTGTCTGGGGCGTGGCCACCAGCGCCTTCCAGATCGAGGGCGGCGCCACCGAAGGCGGCCGCGGCCCCTCCATCTGGGACACCTTTTGCGAGCAGCCCGGCGCCATTGCCGACGCCAGCAACGGCCTGACCGCCTGCGACCACTACCACCGCTGGGCCACTGACCTGGACCTGATCCGCGACCTGAACGTCAATGCCTACCGCTTCTCGGCGTCGTGGTCGCGGGTGCGGCCCACTGGCGCCGGCGCCTGGAACGAAGAAGGCCTGGCCTTTTATGACCGGCTGGTGGACGGCCTGCTGGCGCGCGGCCTGCAAGCCCACCTGACGCTCAACCACTGGGACCTGCCCGACGCCCTGCAAACCACCGGCGGCTGGCAGAACCGCGACACGGTGCACCGCTTTGTTGAATATGCCGAGCGCATGGCCGCCCGCCTGGGCGACCGGCTGAGCACCATCGCCACCCACAACGAGCCCTGGGTCATGGCCACGCTGGGCCACGACAGCGGCATCTTTGCCCCCGGCGTCAAGAGCCCCGCAGCAGCCGCCCAGGTGGCCCACCACCTGCTGCTGTCGCATGGCATGGCCCTGCAAGCCCTGCGCGACGCCGGCTGCCGCAGCGAGCTGGGCATCGTGCTCAACCAGGCCCCGATGCAGCCCGCCACCGACACGCCCGAAGACGCCGCCAAAGCCCGGCTGGAAGACGGCCGGCTGGTGCGCTGGTACATGGACCCGCTGTTCCGCGGCCACTACCCCGAGGACGTGCTGGCTGCCCTGGGCGACGCCGCGCCCAAGGTGCAACCCGGCGACATGGAACTGATCGCCCAGCCGCTGGACTGGCTGGGCATCAACTACTACAGCCGAGGCGTGACCAGCGCCAACGACAGCTGGAAGAACGAGCAAAGCGGCCTGCCGCTGACCGACATGGGCTGGGAGGTCTACCCCGAGGGCCTGACCGAGCTGCTGCTGCGCCTGAAGCGCGACTACGCCGTGCCGCCGCTGTGCATCACCGAGAACGGCGGCGCCTTCAAGGACGAGCTCAAAGACGGCCGGGTGGACGACCATGCCCGCACCGACTACCTGGTGCGCCACATTGCCGCCGTGGCCGAGGCCATGCGCCAGGGCGTGACCATGAAGGGCTACATGGTCTGGAGCCTGCTCGACAACTTTGAATGGGCCTCGGGCTACGAGAAGCGCTTTGGCATCGTCCATGTGGACTACGCCAGCCAGGCTCGCACCCTCAAGGACAGCGCCCTCTGGTACCGCAGCTTTCTGCATGACCAGCGCCAGCAGCATGCGGCCGCGCCCACCACGCCAAACACGCCGATCAAGCCCAACAGCGCCAAGGACTGAAGCACCATGGGACACGTGAGCCTGCGCGGCATCCACAAGCGCTACGACGACGTCGAAGTCATCAAAGGCATCGACCTGGACGTGCAACAGGGCGAGTTCCTGGTCTTTGTCGGCCCGTCGGGCTGCGGCAAGTCCACCACCCTGCGCATGATCGCCGGCCTGGAGGAGATCACCTCGGGCGACCTGCTGATCGACGGCGTGCGCGCCAACAATCTGCGCCCGGCCGACCGCGGCGCGGCCATGGTGTTCCAGAGCTACGCCCTGTACCCGCACATGACCGTGGCCGACAACATGGGCTTTGCGCTGAAGATGGCCGGCGTGGGCCGGGCCGAGCGCCAGGCCCAGGTGGGCCGCGCCGCCGAGATCCTGCGCATCACCGACCTGCTGCAACGCCTGCCCAAAGAGCTGTCGGGCGGCCAGCGCCAGCGCGTGGCCATCGGCCGCGCCATCGTCCGCCAGCCCAAGGTCTTCTTGTTTGACGAGCCGCTGTCCAACCTGGACGCCGCCCTGCGCGTGAACATGCGCATCGAGCTGTCGCGCCTGCACAAGGAGCTGGGCAGCACCATGATCTATGTGACCCACGACCAGGTCGAGGCCATGACCATGGGCGACCGCATCGCCGTCTTCAACCAAGGCCGCGTGGAGCAACTGGGCCCGCCGCTGACCCTGTACCACGAGCCCGCCAATGAATTTGTGGCCGGCTTTCTGGGCGCACCGCGCATCAACCTGATCAACCGCCCCCAGCCCGGCGCCAGCGCCGCCCACGGCGCCCTCTGGCAAGCCCTGGCCGGCAACGCCCCCGCCACCGTGCAGCGCACCGGCCTGCGGCCCGAACACTGGCAGGTCAGCCGCGATGCATCAGCAGCCACCGGCACCAACGGCGCGGCCGCCGAAGTGGTGCTGGCCGAGCACCTGGGCGACGCATCGGTGCTGCACCTGCGCGTGGCAGGCCTGAGCGAGCTGATCAGCGCCAAGATCGGCCCGGGGCATACCGATTGCCAAGCGGGGCAGACGGTGATGCTGCAGGCGGATGTGGGGGCGGCGTTGTGGTTTGATGGGGCGGGGAAGCGCGTGCTGAAGGCTAGTTGAGACTCCACAAAGCCGAGGGAGGCGCTGAAAGCACAGGCTGCGCCTCCTAAATCCTGCGCCGGCCTGCTGGCCATGGGGCCGCACGCCACCTTTGCCAGCGCACAGATCGACACGCTGCTGGCGGTCAACGTCAACGGCGTGGTGCACTGCACTGACGCGGCGCTGCCCCTGCTGCTGGCCACCCCCGGCGCGCACATCGTGACGATGAGCTCCACGTCGGCCGAGTACGGCACGCCCGACCTGGCCGTCTACAGCGCCTCCAAGTTCTTTGTGCGCGGGCTGACCGAGGCGCTGAACATCGAGCTGGCACCGCGTGGCGTGCAGGTCAGCGACGTGGTGGTGGCCTATGTGCGCACGCCCATGGTCCAGCAAGCCCCGGTGCAAGCCCGCTCAGTGGAGCGGCTGGGCGTGCACGCCACCGCCGAGCAGGTGGCCCGCACCGTGTGGCGCGCCGCCCACGGCACGCGCACCCACTGGCGCGTGGGCCGCGACGCCGTACTGCTGGCCTGGCTGGTGCGGTGGCTGGGGCCGTGGGCGCGCGGGCTGGTGCGCAGGGCCACGGGCTATTGAAGCTGAGCGGCGGGGCAGGACGTGCCCCCGCCACCGTGCAGCGCACCGGCCTGCGCCCCGAGCACTGGCAGGTCAAGCAGCCACCGCCACCACCGGCGTGGCCGCCGAAGTGGTGCTGGCAGAGCGCCTGGGCGACGCATCCGTGCTGCACCTGCGGGTGGCGGGCTTGAGCGAGCTGTTCCGCGCCAAGATCGGACTGGGGCAGACCGATTGCCAGGCCGGGCAGACGGTGATGCTGCAGGCGGATGTGGGAGCTGCGTTGTGGTTTGATGGGCCTGGGATGCGGGTGATACGGAGTAGCTGAGAATTGGTGGGCTCTACGAAAGCGGGTCTGCTCTCGCCTCGGCCTTCCGTCGAAGCACGGGCCAGCAAGACAGCTGACTACGGCCCACCTCAAGCTGACGTTCACCTCGGTGGCATGCGCAGGTTCGGGTGTCGGCTCTACCAGCTACAGCTGACTTCGGTGTCGGGACCGCGCATGCTTGGGTCGCGAAGATCAGCTTCCGCGCGCCGCGACGGGCTTATTCGACCCGATGCAGCTCTTTGAATCCGCAGACTGATTGCCCCAAAGCGGCCGATCGAATGTTCGGCTCAGCCACGTGGCTGGTGCGACACTGAGGCCACCTGTCGTCGCACCCTAGCTCGAGGTGAGTTCCTTTCTTCGCCTGAGTTTGAGTTGTTCGCTGAAATTCAGCTTTGATGCGTGCGAATCCAACAAGTCCAGAGCGAACTGTGGGTCGTCTTCGATCGCTGCAACAAAGGGATCCACACGTTGCAGGAGTGCGTCGATCAATCCCGGCCGGACGCTGGCATCTTGGGTGTCTTTCACAAGGGCGATGAGCTCCACCGTAAGCGCTTCTGATCTCTGCCGTCGGCATGCGGTGACTGCGGCATTCCGGACTTCGGGCTCCGGGTCGTCTTCCGCGATGCGCTGCAACGTCGTGTTGCACAGATTCGCTGGTTGCCATGCCGCCAGCTCAATACCCCTTAGCCGCGTGGTCTTGCTTGCGCTGTCCAACATGGACATCAGACGCTCTCCAACTGCCGAGCTGTCCAGTCCGCGCAGACTCCGTCCAATCTGCGCGCGCGTAGGCGCGTCTTCTTCGCGGATGGCGTGTTCACACAGAAGCGCCAGGAACGCGGCGCCGCCCAGCTGGACAAGTTGTCGTGGAAGCGTGCGGCGCGCTTGAAGCGGGCGCTTCGAAAGCATTTGCTGTGCAGCGCCCAATGCCGCTTCGCGATCTATCTCGAACAAGCCTTGGAGTGCGCTCCAGGATCGGTCTGCCCAGCCGGTGTCTGCTAAGGCCAACTCCAGCAGCATTTCGTGAGCATCGTGAACGTCGAGTCTCGGAAGATGCTTCAGATAAGACGGACCAACGGGCTTGCGTCCTTGTTCGTACCAGCTTGCCAAGATCTCGGCTGCTTGCTCGCCTAGCGAACTGTCGAGCAACTGTAGCAAGACTTCCCACGCCTGCTCGCGACCGACCTCCAGTGCGCTGTCGGCGCTGAAATGTAAGAGCAGATTGCTGAACGCCTCGTCGTCACCGAACTGCAGCAGGCAATTGATCGCAAAATGGCAATTTTCCGCAGTCGACAGCATCTCGACACACACTTGGTGCAGCCCGCTGTCGCTCTTACCGCAAGTGTAAAGGGTCAGCACCGCGAACTTGGCGAGCTCGCTGTTGCGATCAAGGTGTTTCAGCGCATTGTGAATCATCGACAAGCTGGCCGCGCCGCCATGTACGCCAGCAGCCACGATGGCATTGGCTCCATTAACTGGATCCAACATGTGGGCGGATGTCGCCGGGAATGGCAGGAGCGCGGCGGAGGCCTTTGCTGGCCTCAACCAAGACAGCAATTGCGGCGAGACAACATGGCTCGAATTCAGACACAGATCGACCACGGCATCGAGGTCACCCAGTTGCAGCATGGACGCCAATGCAAACCGATACGCCTCCGCGCTCTCATCGCCCGCCCCCGTCGCAGCGGTGCGAGCGAGCTGGAGTGTTGCGCAGCGCACATCGTGCGAGTCGCAATGCATGGCATTCGCGATACCGTAGACGCGGGCAGTATGACTTGGGTGCCTCAAAGCTGCCACCACGAATCTGCCGAACTCGCACCCAGCGATCCGCTGCAGGAGATGGATGGCCTCGTGCATCACAGTGTCGCGCCGGTTCGGGAAGTCGTCGAGCCGGTCTAATCGTGCGATCGCCAAGCGGCAAATATAGGTTTCGAGCAGCGAGCCGGCGCGATCACGCAGAAGCCTCAGGAGATTAGCGCTGTCTCCGCGAACAGTAGCGGTCAATAGCGAGGAATAGCCTCCAGGGTTGTTTTGAAGGTCGGCGTTGAGGTCTGCTGCCAGTCTCTCCTGAAGTTTATCCAGAGCGAAGTTCCAGATGCCGTCGTCGATTTCGTCCTCGATCTTGTGGAAGCTTTCAAGCACTGCGTGCATCGCCCCCTGCCCGGTTCCCATGATCTCCAGCAGCTTTTCGAGAGTCTGCGCACGCCGTGTCTGCAGCAGCAGCGGTGCCCACCATGATGATGTGAAGCGGGTTTGCCCGATAGCCGTCCCGATGTGCTGTACCGCAGCATCCGGATCGACGTAGGCCAGCGCTGCGAACGCGGCCTCGCCCACCGAGTCGTCTGACTGACCTAGCCATTCGATCAATCGGAGGCTCTCAGCCTTGTCACGAAACTCGCGCACACACAACGCGAAGACCCGCCGACGGGTCGATGGCAGCTCGGTGAACAGGCGATCCTTGACCTCCATCCACACCTGCAAAGCAAGCGGCTTGTCAACTCCGACGAGGACGTAGCCAAGCTCGACCAACTCGATGCCGCTGGCCGCGGTGCCGAACTTGTCGCGCAGCCACGTTGTGCTTAAGCTCGCCGAACGTCGCAGGGCTTCGACGCACCGCTGCTTGACCTGTACCAGACGGAAGCGCTCCTGACCGCTAGACTCCCGATCGAGCAGCTCGATCCGCTGATCGAGCTGCATGTGTACGCTCCATAGCGCCTCAAGCAGCCTGGCGTCCGGAAGTGGTACCGCGAGTTCAACCGCTACCTCCACCAGTCGATCATTTGCGTGTTCAAGCCAAGCAGGAATGAGCGCGGCAACCTGGGTCGGTGATCCCTGGCTGAGCCTGATCAGCCCGCGAGCGAGCACTGGATAGATCGCGGCATCTCGGCGTGACTCAGGGTCCAGTGCCAGTAGGCGCTGGAAGTAGATCGGCACTGCGCGCGCACCCAGGGTGGGCAGCAATCCTTCGTACAAGACCTCGGGATAGCCATGATCGGGCGGAAGCGCTTCAAGAGCCTTGGCGACGGCTATTGCGTCATCAGTGGCCTGATCGGATCCGACTTCGACTCCGAGGGTCAACCACAGGTAATCCATCGGGACATAGCCCAGACGCCTGCCCGCCGGCCCCAGCTCGTTGCTGTACATCTGCGTCAACAAGGAGACCAGCTCCTCCTGCCGCATGAGAGTGTGCCTCCGCGCCGAAACCAGAGCTTCGGCAACGAACCAGTTGAACACCCGGTCATGCCAGATCTCGACATGCGCGGCACCCGGTGTCAGCCGCAGCAACCCAATGCGTTGGAGACGCGCGCGGCTTCCTTGAAGCGCCTCGTGAACCACACTCCAAGGATACGAAGTGGCCCCTCGCACGGTATGCAAAACAAGCTGCAGCAGATGGATGAGGTCTTCGGGGTGCTCCGGCTGCTCGCCCCATGTCCAGACCTTCTCGTAATAGCCCTTGAAGAGTGCGTACTCGGATTCAGGCACAAAGCTGTTGCCCACGCCTATCTCGCAGTACAGCCTCGCGAGCACGGGCAGCTTAAGGGTATCGCGGATCTCGGCAGGAAGGTCCTCGTAGGAAAGATCCGATCGATGCAGCAGGTCGCGCAATTCAGCGGATGACAGCCGTGGAAGCCGGATGAGCCTGGATCGCTGCGGACCGAGCCTCGAATGCAGCGCACCGGCGACCTGTTCGGGCGCCGAGACCACAAGTCGGAACCCTGGAGATCGTCCGATTTGCCGCGCGAGTTCTACGCCCAAGTTGGTGGTCTGCACATCGTCGAGAAAAATCGTGCAAAGGCTCTCCCCGCGGCTGCCCAGCGCATCGGCATTCGGGATCGACTCCAGGAGTCTGCGGTGGACCACGACGAGCTCCAGCGGTGCGTCCATGCCTCGCCCTTCGAGCCATATCGCGTCGCTGATCGCCTGAAGGGTCGTTCGCGAGTCCGCCTGAGGCCAGACTAGCACTGCGGGCTTAGACCTTGCCAGCATCTCCAATGCCATTGCGCAAAGCGCCCAAGTCTTGCCCATGCCGCTCTCGCCACTTAGGATCGTCACTGGGATTGTGGTGAGCGCTTGCATAGAGCGAACGTCCTTCTTCGGATCGTATGCTAGAGCTGCGAGCGTTGTGTTGACGGAAGTGGCGCATCTGCGTGTCCAGTCGACCAAGTCGCGCAGCGGCGCTTCGTGCAATCCGGCCTCGGCAAGCAACGCTATGGCGGTGATCTCGGCGCCACCGATCGCCGACTTGCTCAGCAGTCGCCCGCAGAGCTCGGCGCGCTTGCTGGGTACGTCTTCGGTATGCGCGACGATGCGCGACAGCAGGGCATCGATGTCAGCGATCAGCTGATCTTGCGTTTCAAGGGCGACGAGGCTGAGGTTCGCGAGCAGTTGCCGCACGAGGGCGGCATGTGCGATGGTGTCGGGGAGGCCTTTC
>CALRVU010000128.1:0-7718 GCA_943371685.1 Bordetella parapertussis
ACCGCGCCGCTGGCCTACCTGTTCTTTGAAGCGCATGTGATCCAGGCCTCGGCGGCGATGATCGCGGCCTATTCCCTGCCCCACCTGGTGCATGCCAGCATGGCCAACACCCGCATGCAGGGCAAGTTCCGGCACTCGTTCTGGAACGAGGTCTACGAGGCCGTGCTCGCCTGGTACATCATGCGGCCCACCCTGGTGGCCGTGATCAACCCCAAGCTGGGCAAGTTCAACGTCACGCCCAAAGGCGGCGTGATCGAGAAGGAATTCGTCGACTACGCCATCGCCAAGCCTTACCTGATCCTGCTGGTGGCCAATGTCATCGGTCTGGGCTTCGGTGTGGTCCGGCTGGGCTGGTGGAACACCCACGAGCTGCAGACCGTGGTGCTCAACCTGATCTGGACGGTCTACAACCTGATCATCATCGGTGCCAGCCTGGCGGTGTCGCTGGAGTCGCGGCAGATGCGCAACACCCACCGCATCGACATGCGCCTGCCGGCCTCGCTGCGCTTCGAGGGTGACCGGACCCTGGTCTGCGAGACCCATGACATCTCGAATGCCGGTGTGGGCCTGCGGGTGCCGGCCGGCCTGGAGGTGGCGCGCCACACCAAGGTCAGCCTGACGCTTTACCAGGACGATCAGGAATGCACCGTCAGTGGCCGGGTGGCCGCCTGGTCCAAGGACTCTGCCGGCGTGGTGCTCGACCCCATGACCGTGGCCCAGGAGGCCGAGTTCGTCAAGTTCACCTTTGCGCGCGCCGATGCCTGGGTCAAATCCTGGGGCACGGCTCGTCAGGATGCGCCGCTGCAAGCCTTGCGCGATGTCATCGTGCTGGGTGCCCAGGGCATCCGCAAGATTCTGGTTTATGCCTCCGCCGATGCGGGCCGCTATCTGGCGGCCCGGCCCTGGCGCAAGAAAGTTGATCCGCAATGAATGTGCGCATGAAACCCTCCACCGCCACGCAACGCCCGGCCGCGATCGGCCGCAAACTGGCCATGGCCGGCCTGATGGGCCTGCTGCTGGTGGCGGCGCTCAGCCCGCCGCCCAGCGAGGCCAAGTCGCCCAAGCCCAAGCTGGCCCCGGCGGCCTCGGCAGGCCGGGCCACGGCCGCCTTTGCCCTGGCCGAGGGCAGCAGCGCGCAGACTGAGGGCAGCACGGCAACCCGAACCCGGGTGGTCACCTTCCGGCAGCTGGGTGCCTTGGCCCCGCTGGAGCTGCGTGGCGTCGACGGGCGCACCTCGGTGCCGTTCAACATCCGCGACGATGAGGTGGTGACCAGTGCGCGCCTGAGGCTGGTGTTCAGCTACTCGCCAGCCCTGCTGCCGCAGATCTCCCACCTCAATGTGCGGGTCAATGACGAGGTGGTGGCCACCTTGCCGCTGCCGCGCGAGCAAGCCGGCACCACACTCCAGCGCACCATCGCCATCAATCCGGTGCTGCTCGGCGAGTTCAACCGCCTGACGCTGCAGCTGATCGGCCACTACACGCTGGAGTGCGAAGACCCGGTCCACACCAGCCTGTGGGCCAATGTCAGCAACGTCAGCGAGCTGGAGCTGGGCCTGGAGCCGGTCAACCTCAGCAACGACCTGCGCAGCCTGCCTTCGCCCTTCTTCGATCTGAAGGACCCGGGTGCCGTCAAGCTGCCCTTTGTGCTGGCCGGTCGCAGCCCGGCCCAGCTGGAGGCCGCCGGCGCCGTCTCGGCCTGGTTCGGCGCCTTGTCGTCCTACCGGGGCGCGAGCTTCCCGGTGTCGGCCAGCCTGCCCGAGCGCGGCCATGCGGTGGTGCTGGCGCTGCCCGGCACCAAGGTCGCCGGCCTGAACCTGCCCAGCATCGCCGGGCCGACCTTGGCCATGGTCAGCCATCCGCTGGACCCGCAGGCCAAGCTGCTGCTGGTGATGGGCCGCAGCGAGGCCGAGCTGAAGGTCGCCGCATCGGCCCTGGCGCTCGGCGGCAATGCGCTGTCGGGTGCTTCGGCCGTGGTCTCGGCGCTGGATCCGACGCCGCTGCGCAAGCCCTTTGACGCACCGCGCTGGATCGCTTCCGACCGGCCGGTCAAGTTGGGTGAGCTGGCTCAAGGGGTGGAGCTCAGTGCGCGCGGCTACTCCGACATGTCGGTGCGGGTGCCGGTGAGCTTTCCGCCCGGCCTGTCGGGCTGGCGCGGTGCCACCGCACCGCTGGACCTGAAGTACCGCCACACGCCGCGCGTCACGCGCGACAAGTCGGTGCTCAACGTCAACCTCGACAAGAACCACCTCAAGGCCTACTCGCTGTCCACCGAGACCTCGACCCTGGGCAAGCTGCGTGAGACCTTCAAGGACACCACCGGCCTGGGCGACATGATGTCGGTGCATGAGCGGCTGGACCTGCCGGTCTATCTGATGCCGGCGCTGGGCGAGCTGAACTTCCATTTCTCCTACGACATCCACAAGGAAGGCCCTTGCAAGGATGTGATCCTGGACAACCAGCGCGGCGCCATCGACCCCGACTCGACCATCGACCTGAGCGGCCTGCATCACTTTGCCGCCATGCCGGATCTGGCCAGCTTCGCCAACCAGGGCTTCCCGTTCACCCGCATGGCTGATCTGTCGGAGACGGTGGTCGTGCTCGGCGCCCAGCCCAAGGATCCCGAGGTCTCGACCTATCTTGCGCTGATGGCTCGCTTTGCGGCCGCCACCGGCCTGCCCGGCGTGCGCGTGGCCGTCAGCACCGGCGGTGATGCGGCCGTGCTGGAGGGTCGCGATCTGCTGGTCATCGGCAGTGCGGCCGAACTGCCCATGCTCAAGCAATGGGAGTCCAGCCTGCCGATCGCCTTGTCAGCCCAGGGCCGGCGCCTGAACATTGCCGATCCCTGGAACCGTTTCAACAGCTGGCTGCTGGGTGACCCTGAGCGGCCTGGCGATCCGGCCCTGTCGAGGCTCTCATTGAGCGGTGACAGTGCTGACGCCTATCTGATGGGCTTCGAGTCGCCGATCAACCGCGGCCGCAGCGTGGTGGCCGTGGTGGCCTCGCAGCCGGATGCGTTTGCCAACATGGTCGACGCGCTGGTGTCGTCCGAGCTGGTCAGCCGCATCCATGGCAGCGTCGTCAGCGTGCGTCAGGCGCAAGTCGACAGCCTGTCCGACAGCGTGGACTACCACGTCGGCTCGCTGGGCCTGATCGACGGCCTGCGCTGGTACATCGCCCGCCACCCGTTGCTGCTCGTGCTGCTGCTGGCGCTGGGTGCCTTCACCTTGGCCGTGCCCTTGTATGTGCTTCTGCGCCGCCGCGCCCAGCGCCGGCTGGAGGGTGGGCATTGAGCACGCCCTTGCACACCGGCCACCAGCCGTGAGCCTCGGCGGCACGGTTCTGCCGCTCGGCGCTGCGGGTCAGCGGCGTGCGGTGCTGCGCGGTGCCGCGCTGGCTGCCTGGTCGGCGCTCGGGCTGAGCGCCTGCGCCGAGCCGGCGGTCGCCGTGCCCGCGGCAGGGGGGCTGGCGCCCGCCACGGCCTTGGCGCCATGGCCGCTCTGGCGCCAGTTCATTGAACGCTGCATCCAGGCCGACGGCCGGGTGGTGGATGCCAGCGTGCCTGAGCAGCATGCCACCTCCGAGGGCCAGTCCTACGCCATGTTCTTTGCGCTGGTGGCCAATGACCGGCCGGCCTTCGAGCAGATCTGGCAGTGGACCCTGGCCAACCTGGCCCCTCAGGGTCTGGACCGGCAGTTGCCGGCCTGGCGTTGGGGCCGCAAGCCCGATGGCAGCTGGGGCGTGCTCGATCCGAATGCCGCCTCAGATGCCGATCTCTGGCTGGCCTATGACCTGCTGGAGGCAGAGCGCCTGTGGGGCGAACCCCGCTTCGGCGTCCAGGCCCGGCAACTGCTGGCCCGCGTGCGCCAGGATGAAGTGGTGCAGGTGCCTGGCCTGGGCACCATGCTGCTGCCTGGCCCTCAGGGTTTTGCCCAGCCGGCCGGCACCTGGCGCTTCAACCCCAGTTACAGCGTGCTGCCCTTGTTCTACCGCCTGGCCGAAGCCGAGCCGGATGGCCCGTGGCGCGACCTGGCCGTCAACAGCGTGCGCATGGCCGAAGCCTGCAGCCCCAAGGGCCTGCTGCCGGACTGGCTGCAGTTCCGCAGCGGCGATGGGTTTGTCGACGATGCCGAGCATGGCGACCTGGGCAGCTACGACGCCATCCGCTGCTATCTGTGGGCCGGCCTGGGGCCGCAAGGCGATGCGCTGAACACCCGTCTGCTGCGCTGTGTGGGTGGCCTGGCCACGGCCCTGCGCAACACGGGCAGCGTGCCCGAGAAAGTCCGCACCAACAGCGGCCTCGCCACCGGCCAGGGTCCGGCCGGCTTTCATGCCGCGCTGTTGCCCTGTCTGGCGAGCCTGGGCGAGACCGCCTTGCAGGCGCGGGTGCAAGCCCAGTTCGATCCCTTGATCGGTGCCCAGCGCGACCGCCCCGAGCGGCCCTGGCGCTACTATGACCAGGTGCTCGCACTTTTTGCCCTGGGGCATGTCGAGGGCCGCTACCGGTTCTCTGCCCAGGGACAATTGCAGCGCCGTGCGCGGTGATGCCAGAAAGCCGTTCTGACCATGCACCGCACCCGCATTTTTTCGACAGGTGGCTGATGAAGCTGAGAACCCGCGCACTGACCTTCGGTGTGGCCTTGAGCCTGGCGCCCGCGCTGGGGCTGACCCAGACGACCGCCGGCAGCAGTGCCAGCGCCGCCCAAGGCCCGGTCCGCTCCTTGATCGAGCAAGGCCAGTTCTGGCAGCAACGCGGTCGCAGCGACCGCGCTGCCGAGGCTTGGCAAAAGCTGCTGCGCATTGTTCCTGACCAGCCCGATGCCTTGATCGGCATGGTGCAGGTGGGCCTGGCCGAGGGCAAGAACAGCAGCGCCCGCGAGTACCTGGATCGCCTCAAGGCCGCCCAGCCGCGCGACACCCGCATTGCCGGCCTGGAGGCCCAGGTCAGCCAGGCCAGCCCGGCCAAGCAGGGCCAGCTCGAAGAAGCCCGCAACCTGGCCCGCGCCGGCAAGGCGGACGAAGCGGCCCAGCGCTACCGCAGCGTCACCGGCGGCCAGGTGCCCAGCGACCCGCGCCTGGCCATGGAGTACTACCAGACCCTGGGCGGCAGCAAGAACGGCTGGCAAGAGGGCTACACCGGCTTGCAGCGCCTGGCCCGCGAGAACCCCGACGACGTGCAAGTGGCCTTGGCCCTGGCCGAGCACATGACCTACCAGGCCGGCACCCGGCGGGCCGGCATCGATGCCTTGGCCCGCCTGGCCGACAGACCTGAGCTGAGCAAGCGCGCCCGCGAGAGCTGGCGCCGTGCGCTGGGCTGGCTGGGCACCGGCCCGGCGGATGCGGCACCCTACCAGGCCTGGCTCAAGCTGGTGCCCGATGACACCGCGATCCGCGACCGGCTGGCCCTGATCAGCCAGCGCAGCCAGGCCCAGGGTCAGCTCGATGCCCAGGGGCAGGCGGCGGTGGCTGCCGGCCGCAATGTGGCCAGCGCCTTCCAGAGCCTGGACCAGGGCGACCTGAGCGCCGCCCGCGCCCGATTTGAAGCCCTGCTGCAGAAAAGCCCGAACGACGCGACCGCCCTGGGCGGCCTGGGCCTGATCGAGCTGCGCGAGCGCCGCTATGCTGAAGCCGAGGGCCTGCTGGCCCGGGCCAGCCGCAGTCAGGGCAGCCGTTGGCGCGAGGCGCTGGACAGCGCCCGCTTCTGGAACCTGTTCGAGCAAGCCAAAGTGGCCCGCGAGGCCGCCCAGACCGACGCCGCGCTGGCCTTGCTGCGCAGCGCCACCAAATTGCAACCGCGTGAGCCGGCAGGCCAGCAGGCCCTGGCCGATGTGCTGGTCGAGGCCGGCCGGCTGGACGAAGCCAAGGCCCAGTACCAGCGCATCCTCAAGCAGCGTCCGCAGGATGTGGACGCCGTGCGCGGCCTGATGGGCGTGCTGGCCCAGCAAGACCAGACTGACCAGGCCCTGGCCCTGGCCGCCACCCTGAGCCCGGCGCAGCGCGAGCAGCTCGGGCCGCTGGGCCGGGTGCGCGCCGAGCGCTACCGCCGCATGGCCGCCGAGGCCCTGCGCCAGGGCGACGGCGCCGCTGCCGGTGCTGCGCTGGAAGAAGCCCTGCACAACGACCCGAGCAATGTCTGGGTGCGCCTCGATCTGGCCAAGCTGCTGCAGCGCGATGGTCGCAACGCCGAAGCCACCGGCCTGATCGACGGCCTGCTGATGAGCGAGCCTGACCTGCCTGACGCCCTGCATGCCAAGGCCCTGCTGGCGGCCGAGCGCAATGACTGGCCCACCGCCCTGGACGCGCTGCAAGCCATCCGCCCCGAAGCTCGCAGCCGCGAGATGAGCGGGCTCTACACCCGAGCCTGGGTGCGCCAGCAGGTCGACCGCGCGGCCGAGCTGAGCCGCGCCCGCCAGCCGGCCGCCGCGCTGGCCCTGCTGCAGCAAGTCGAGCCCCATGTGGCGGGTGATGTGGACCTGCTCAGCGCCGTGGCCGCCGGCTATGCCGACGCCGGCGACAGCGCCCGCTCGCTGGCCCTGATCCGCAGCCTGATGGCCCGCAGCGGCAAGCCCGACACCGCGCTGACCCTGCGCTACGCCGGCATCCTGCAGGCCAGCAAGCAGCAGGTGGAGCTGCTGGGTGTGTTGCGCCAGTTGCAGGGCATGCCGATGGACGCCGTGCAGCGCCAGGGCTACGAATCACTTCGTGACGGCTATCAGCTGACTCAGGCTGACAGCCTGCGCGAGGCCGGTGATCTGGAGGCCGCTTACGAACGCATTGCGCCCCTGCTGGCCCAGCGGCCGGATCACTCCGCTGCCAACGCGGCACTGGCCCGGCTCTATGCCAGCGCCGGCCAGCATGCCGAGGCCCTGGCCGTGTACGAACCCCTGCTGGTGCAGACCCCGGGCGATGCGGACCTGATCCTGTCGGCCGGCGGCGCCGCACTCGGTGCCCGCCAGCTGGACCGGGCCCAGACGCTGGCCGAGGCCGGCATCTCCTTGCGGCCGCAGGACTCGCGCATGCTCAGCCAGGCTGCCCGGGTGGCGCGGGCTCGCGGCGACACCCGCGAGGCCGAGCGCCTGCTGCGCGCTGCCATTGCGGCCGAGGATGCCGCCAGGACCGCTGCCGCTGCCCTGCCGCGCGGCCTGTCGCCGGCTGGGCAGGTCAGCGGACTGTCGGCCACGTCGGCCAACCCTTTTGCGGGCATCACCGGCAAGCGCACGGCCGGCAGTCCGGCGCTGGCGGCCTTGCCGGGGGTCTCGTCGTTCCAGGCCGTTGGCCCGGCCTACGCCTTGCCCGGCAATCCGCTGCCAGCCTCCGTGCCTGCAGCCCTGCCAGCCGCTCCCGTCTTGCCGTCTGCGCGTCCGTCGCCGGCAAGTCTTTACTACAACCCGCCAGCGGCCAGCCCGCCGGCGGTGGCCGAGCCGGCCAGCGCTGGCACCAAGACCAGCACCGGCACGGGTGTGAGCAGCAGCAAGGCCAAGGCCAGCCGCCGCAGCAAGTCCGCGCGCGGCACAGTCGCCACCGCGCCGCCTGCTGCGCCCAAGGCTGCAGTTTCGGAAGGCACGGGCTACCTGACTGCGCCCGCCGATGCCGCTGCCATCGATGCCGCGCGCTGGCCCGCCTTGCCGGCTGCCGCCGCACCCACACCGGTGGCGGCGCGTGCGCCATCGTTCGGCGAGGTGTTGATCTCGCCCCTGCCGCGCAATCCGCGCAGCACC
>CALRVU010000129.1:0-7677 GCA_943371685.1 Bordetella parapertussis
TTCATCAGCTGGTCGGCGGCCAGGATGTTGATCACGCCTTGCTCACCCACCGTCTGCATGAAGTCGGCGATGTTGAGCATGGGCTCGCCAAAGAACTCGTCGCCGCCCTGGCTGGAGATCTGCAGCAGGCCGCGCTGGATGGCACCGATCGAGGCCGCACTGACATTGCCGTACTCGGTGGTGAACTGCGCTGCGTTGTCGCCCACATGCTGGAGCATGGCGCGCAGGTCCTTCAGGTCGAGCAGGGCCAGGCCGTGGTCGTCGGCGATCTTGAAGACCATGTTGAGCACGCCGGCCTGGGTCTCGTTGAGGGCCAGCATGCGGGCCATCAGCAGCGGCCCCAGGTCGGACACCGTTGCCCGCACCGGATGGCCTTGCTTGCCGAACACATCCCACAGCGTAGTCGGGCAGGCCAGCGGCGTCGGTGCGTCCAGGCCGCGTTCCTTCAGCACCTCGGCCAGCTTGGGCGAGAGGCTGCCGGCCTGGCTGATGCCGGTCAGGTCGCCCTTCACATCGGCCATGAAGACTGGCACGCCGATCTTGGAGAAGCTCTCGGCCAGGGTCTGCAGGGTGATGGTCTTGCCGGTGCCGGTGGCGCCAGTGATCAGGCCGTGGCGGTTGGCCAGCGCGGGCAGCAGTTCGCAGCGCACATCGCCGTGTTGGGCAAGCAAAAGCGCATCGGCCATGGCATCAATCTCCGCAAATCCTGGGGGTGGGTGGCGGCCCGGGCTGGGCGCCCCCGTAAAATCGGCAGTCTATCCAAGAAACAAGAACGCTCTGGCGACCGTCACGGTCGGCATCCGGGGCAGGAGAAAAATGCCATGGCTGGTCATTCCAAATGGGCCAATATCCAACACCGCAAGGGTCGTCAGGACGAAAAGCGGGGCAAAGCCTGGACGCGGGTGATCCGTGAAATCATGGTTGCGGCCCGGCTGGGCGGCGGCGACATGTCGGCCAACCCGCGCCTGCGTCTGGCGGTGGAAAAGGCCAAGGCGGTGAACCTGCCGGTGGACACGGTCAAGCGCAACATCGACAAGGCCACGGGCAATCTCGAAGGTGTCAACTACGAGGAGATCCGCTACGAGGGCTACGGCATCGGCGGCGCAGCCGTCATCGTCGACTGCATGACCGACAACCGCGTCCGCACCGTGGCCGATGTGCGCCATGCCTTCAGCAAGTACGGCGGCAATCTGGGCACCGAGGGCTCGGTGGCCTTCCAGTTCAAGCACTGCGGCCAGTTGCTGTTCGCGCCCGGCACGTCGGAGGACAAACTGATGGAGCTGGCCCTGGAGGCCGGCGCCGATGACGTGATCAGCCACGATGATGGCTCGTTCGAGGTGCTGACCCCGGCGCTCGAGTTCGAAACCGTGAAGAACGCGCTCGAGTCAGCTGGCCTCAAGGCCGAGATGGCCGAGGTGACGATGCGGCCCGAGAACAGCATCGAGCTGGCCGGCGACGACGCGGCCCGCATGCAGAAGCTGCTGGATGCCATTGAAGACCTGGACGACGTGCAAGACGTCTTCCACAACGCCGAGATTTCAGAATGAACATCCTCGTGATCGGCAATGGCGGCCGTGAGCACGCCCTGGCCTGGAAGCTGGCCGCCAGCGAGCGGGTGCAGCATGTGTATGTGGCGCCGGGCAATGGCGGCACGGGCCTGGACAAGCGCCTGACCAACATCGCCATCACCGACCCGCAGGCCCTGGCTGACTTCGCAGCCGAGCACAAGGTCGGCCTGACCGTGGTCGGCCCCGAGGCGCCGCTCTCGCAAGGCGTGGTGGACATCTTCCGCGCCCGCGGCCTGCGCATCTTCGGCCCCACCAAGGCGGCGGCCCAGTTGGAGAGCTCCAAGGCCTTTGCCAAGGATTTCATGCTGCGTCATGGCATCCCCACGGCGTTCTACGGCACCTTCAGCGACCCGGCGCAGGCTCATTCCTACATCGACCGGATCGGCGCGCCCATCGTGGTCAAGGCCGATGGCCTGGCTGCCGGCAAGGGCGTGGTGGTGGCCATGACGCTGGAAGAAGCCCATGAGGCGGTGCGCTTCATGTTGGAGGACAACACCCTGGGTGTGGTCCACAACGCCGGCGGTGCGCGCGTTGTGATCGAGGAATTCCTGCAGGGCGAGGAAGCCAGCTTCATCGTGCTGTGCGACGGCAAGAACGTGCTGCCCCTGGCCACCAGCCAGGACCACAAGCGCATCGGCGACGGCGACACCGGACCCAATACCGGCGGCATGGGTGCTTATTCGCCGGCCCCGGTGGTCACGCCCAATGTGCACGCCCGAGCCATGCATGAGGTGATCCTTCCGACCATCGCGGGCATGGCCAAGGACGGCATCCCTTTCACCGGCTTTCTTTATGCCGGCCTGATGATCTCGCCCGAGGGTCAGGTCAAGACGCTGGAGTTCAACACCCGCATGGGTGACCCCGAGACCCAGCCCATCATGATGCGGCTCAAGAGCGATCTGGTGGAAGTCATGCTGCATGCCACCGACGGCACACTCGACCAGGTCGAGCTGCAATGGGATCGACGCTTTGCCCTGGGCGTGGTGATGGCTGCGGCTGGTTACCCGATGAATCCGCGCAAAGGCGACGTCATCACCGGCCTGCCGGCGCAAGCCGCGGGCAGCGAAGACGCTGCCGTGTTCCATGCCGGCACGCTGGCCAAGGACGGCCAGATCGTGACCAGCGGTGGCCGCGTTCTGTGCGTGACGGCGCTGGGCGACTCGGCCAAGGCCGCGCAGCAGCGGGCGTATGAGCTGCTGAAACCGATCCGTTTTGACGGCGCGCAGTGGCGCACCGACATCGGCCACCGCGCCATCAAGCGCTAGGAGTCTCGCTTGGACAGTCTCGCACTTCGCACCTACTTCCTCGGCCTGCAAGAGCGCATCGTCGCCCGCATGGCCGAGCTCGATGGCCAGCCGTTTCTGACCGACGCCTGGACCCGGCCCGAGGGCGAGCGCCTGAGCGGTGACGGCATCACTCGCCTGATCGAAGGCGGCAATCTGCTTGAGCGTGGCGGCTGCAACTTCAGCCATGTGCGGGGCCAGGCCTTGCCGCCATCGGCCTCGGCACACCGCCCCGACCTGGCAGGTGCGCCGTTCGAGGCCATGGGCGTGTCGCTGGTGTTCCATCCTCGCAACCCCCATGTGCCCACGGTGCACATGAATGTGCGCGTGTTTGCCGCGCTGCCCGAAGGCCGTGAGCCTGTGGTGTGGTTTGGCGGCGGCATGGACCTGACGCCCTACTACGGTTTTGAAGAGGATGCAGTGCACTTCCACCGCAGCTGCCGCGATGCGCTGGCGCCGTTCGGTGCCGACCTGCATCCGCGCTTCAAGGCATGGTGCGACGAGTATTTCTTCCTCAAGCACCGGCAAGAGGCGCGTGGCGTCGGCGGCGTCTTTTATGACGACTTCAGCGAACTGGGCTTTGATCAGAGCTTTGCGATGACCCGGGCTGTCGGTGATGCCTTCTTGTCGGCCTACGTGCCGATCGTCGAGCGGCGCCGCGACCTGGCCTATGGCGAGCGCGAGCGGGAGTTCCAGGCCATCCGGCGTGGCCGCTATGTCGAGTTCAACCTGGTGTTTGACCGGGGCACCTTGTTCGGCCTGCAATCGGGGGGCCGCACCGAGGCCATCCTGATGTCCATGCCGCCGGTGGTCAATTGGCGCTACGACTGGCAGCCCGAGCCGGGCACGCCCGAGGCCCGGCTGACGACTGACTTTCTGCCGCACCGCGACTGGCTGGGAGCCACCGAGCCGCGATGAGGGCAGCCCGCCGGATCGGCTTGTTCGGCGGCAGCTTCAATCCGCCCCACCTGGCGCATTTGGCGCTGGCTCGGGTGGCGCGCGATGCCCTGCAGCTCGACGAGCTGCGCTGGATCCCCGCTGGTGACCCGTGGCAGAAGCCGGCTTCCGAGCTGGCGCCGGCACAGGACCGGGCCGCCATGGTCAGCTTGCTGATTGAAGGCGAGCCCGGTTTTGTGCTCGACCGGATCGAGTTGGAGCGGGCCGGACCGAGCTACAGCATCGACACCGTGCGGGCCTTGCAAGCCCGGGAAACGTCGCCCAGCGGGGCCGAATGGTTCCTCATCATCGGCCAGGATCAGTACCGCCGGATCGACACTTGGCGGGATGCGGCACAATTGAGGGTTCTGGTGTGCTTTGCCGTCGCGGCTCGTGGCGGTGAATCACCCCGGCCACCCGACGCCTGGGCCGGCCAAATTCATCACCGGGTCGTGCTGCCATTGGCGCGCACCGACCTGAGCGCCACCGAGATTCGCCAGCGAGCCGCCGCTGGTCAGCCTGTTTCCCCGCTGGTCGGTGAGGCGGTGGCGCGCTATATTGAACAACACCGCCTATACCGGGTGCCCCCCGGCCTCTGAATGGACATCCGCAAACTCCAACGTGCCATCGTCGATGGTCTCGAAGACGTCAAGGCCCAAGACATCGTGGTCTTCAACACCGAGCACCTGTCGCCCTTGTTCGAGCGCGTGATCATTGCTTCGGGCTCCAGCAACCGGCAGACCAAGTCTCTGGCGTCCAGCGTGCGCGAGACCGTCAAGTCGCAAGGCATGGCCGTGCTGCGCACCGAGGGCGAGGACAACGGCGAGTGGATCATCGTGGACTGTGGCGCAGCCGTGGCGCACATCATGCAGCCTGCCATCCGTGACTACTACCGCCTGGAAGAGATCTGGGGCGGCAAGCCGGTCAAGATGAAGCTGGGTGACGAGAAGGGCGGCCTGGTCAAGGCCTCCGAAGAGCCCGAAGCCGCGCCGGCCAAGAAGGCGGCCCGGAAGACGGCCGCCAAGACGGCGGCCGTGGCCGAAGTCGCGCCGGCCAAGCCGGGCAAGGCCTATTCGGCCGCCAAGTTTGCCAAGCCGGTGGTCGCATCCAAGGCGGTCAAGCGCCCCAGGGCGGTGGCTGACGAACCAGTGCAAGCCAAGCCCAAGGCCAAGTCCGCAACCGCTGCCACGCCGCGTTCGTCGGCACCGCGCAAGGTCAGCGTGGGCACGACCACGGCAGCTCGCGAGGCGGCCGCCAAGGCCGCTTCCAAAGTGCCGGCCAAGCGTGTGATGAGCAAGGCGGCGCCGGTCAAGGCGGCTGCCACCAAGGCCGCACCGGCCCGCAAGACGGCGCTGCGCGCCGAGCCACCGGTCAAGACGGTGGTCGTCAAGCCCGTGGCCAAGAAGACCAGCACGGCCAAGCCGGTTGCCAAGGCCGCCGTCAAGGCGGCGGCACCGCGCAAGGCCGCGCCAGCCAAGTCGGTCGCCACCAAGGCTGCCCCCGCCAAGGCCGCACCGGCCCGGAAGGCGCCTGCCAAGCGCAGTTGATCGCGCGGCATGCAGTTGTTGATTGCGGCCGTGGGCCAGCGTCAGCCCGCCTGGGCTGACGCGGCTTACGAGGACTTTGCCAAGCGCTTTCCACCAGAGACGCGCTTGCTGCTCAAGGCCGTCAAGGCCGAGCCGCGCGGCTCGAAGAGCGCCGAGCAATTGATGGCCGCCGAGGCCAAGCGGCTGGAAGAGGTCATTCCCAAGGGCGCCCGTCGGGTCTTGCTGGATGAACACGGCAGCCGTCTCACGACCGCGCAGCTGGCGCAGCGATTCGAGTTCTGGCTGGGTGACGGCCGCGATGTTGCCTTCTTCATTGGCGGCCCGGACGGCCTGGACCCGGACCTGAAGAAAACCGCCGACGAGAGCCTGCGCCTGTCGGACCTGACCTTGCCCCACGCCTTTGTGCGCGTGCTGCTGGCCGAGGCCCTGTACCGCGCGCTCTCGCTGCGCAACGGCCACCCCTACCATCGCGAGTGAGCGCGCCACGGGCGAGCGTGCCTGGGATGGCGTCCTGCGGTGAGAATCCCGCCATGCACGACTTCATCTACCTCGCCTCGCAAAGCCCGCGCCGCCGCCAGTTGCTCGATCAACTGGGCGTGCGCCACGAACTGCTGCTGCCCGGCCCTGAGGAAGACGCCGAAGCGCTGGAAGACGAGCGCCGGGGCGAAATGCCGCTGGACTATGTGCAGCGGGTGACGCTTGCCAAGCTGCAGGCCGCCGTGCAGCGCCTGCAGGCCCGAGGCCTGGCCGCTGCGCCGGTGCTTTGCTCGGACACCACGGTGGCCCTGGGCCGGCGCATTCTGGGCAAACCGGCCGATGCGGATGAAGCGCGAGCCACGCTCAGTGCGCTGTCGGGGCGCAGCCACCGGGTGATGACGGCTGTGGCGCTGCAGACGGGTGCGCAGAGCGAGCTGAGGGTCAGTCTGTCGCAGGTGCGCTTTGCGGCATTGCCGCCCGAGATGATCGAGGCGTATGTGGTGAGCGGCGAGCCCTTCGGCAAGGCCGGCGCTTACGCCGTGCAAGGGGCCATGGCCGGCTGGATCGAGCGCATCGCCGGCAGCTACTCCGGTATCATGGGTTTGCCCCTTTACGAGACCAGCCAGTTGCTGCGCCAGGCCCGCGTGCGCTTCTGAGCCCCCAATATTCCAGGCCTCCCATGCATGACATCCTGATCAACTGGGCACCGCAGGAAACGCGCGTTGCCCTGATCGAAAACGGCGCCGTGCAGGAGCTGCACATCGAGCGAACACTGGAGCGGGGCCTGGTCGGCAATGTCTATCTGGGCAAGGTGGCCCGGGTGCTGCCCGGCATGCAGAGCGCCTTCATCGACATCGGTCTGGAGCGCGCCGCCTTTCTGCATGTGGCCGATCTGCACACCTCGGGCTACAACGGTCGCAGTGACACCACGCCGCCCGTGCCGATCGAAAAGCAGGTCTTCGAGGGCCAGACCCTGACCGTGCAAGTCGTCAAGGACCCGATCGGCACCAAGGGCGCGCGGCTGTCCACCCAGGTCAGCATTGCCGGCCGCATGCTGGTGTTCCTGCCGCAGGACAACCACATCGGCATCTCGCAGAAGATCGGCTCGGCCGAGACCCGTGAGCAATTGCGCAGCCGCATGCAGGCCCTGGTGGCGGTGGGTGACGAGGCCAGCCGCGAGGGCCTGAAAGAAGGCACGGGCGGCTTCATCCTGCGCACCAATGCCGAAGAAGCCACCGACGCCGAGCTGGCTGACGACATCGCCTACTTGCGCAAGACCTGGAGCCGGATCCGCCAGCGTGCCACCTCACAGCCGCCGGGCAGCCTGCTGCACCAGGACCTGAGCCTGGCCGAGCGCGTGCTGCGCGACCTGGCCACCGAGCAGACCCAGGCCATCCGGATTGACTCGAAGCTGCAGTTCGACCAGCTCGCTGCCTTTGGCGCGGCCTACACGCCCACGTCCATCGCCAAGCTGGTGCATTACAAAGGCGAGCGGCCGATCTTCGACCTGTTCGGCATCGAAGAAGAAATTGCCCGTGCACTGGCGCGGCGGGTCGACCTCAAGTCCGGTGGCTACCTCATCGTCGACCAGACCGAGGCTTTGACCACGGTGGACGTCAACACCGGCGGCTTTGTCGGCGCGCGCAATTTCGACGACACCATCTTCAAGACCAACCTCGAGGCCGCGCTGGCCATTGCCCGGCAACTGCGCCTGCGCAACCTGGGCGGCATCATCATCGTCGACTTCATCGACATGGTGCGCGAGGACCACCAGCAAGCCGTGCTGGCCGAGTTCCGCAAGCAACTGGGCAAGGACCGCACCAAGACCACGGTCAGCGGCTTCACCCAGCTGGGCCTGGTCGAGAT
>CALRVU010000130.1:0-7649 GCA_943371685.1 Bordetella parapertussis
GGACATCACATAAGGCAGGCCGGCGATCTCGGGCATGGCCAGCACGATGATGTCGCCGCCGATCTTCAACTCACCCAGCTGCAACAGTCCGTCATGGTTCACGTCGACCACCGACAGCAGCCCGGGATCAACCCGGCTCCAGTGGGCAATCCAGGCCGGCAACTGGTCGAACGGCATGCCCACCAGGTGGGTGAAGACCTCGAACTTGACCAGCACCGCCAGCGCCGGGGCGGTGATGTAGAGCAGCACGATGAACAGCAGCGACCAGGCCACCGACTCGCGCGCCTCGCGCACCGAGGGCGTGGTGTAGTAGCGCGTCAGGATGTGCGGCAACGCGGCCGTGCCCACCATCAGGCAGAACACCAGCGCCAGGAAGTTGCGCCGCGAGCGCTCGAAGGCCTGCCGCTCGTCCACCGTGCCCTCGGGGTTGCCGGCAAACTGCGCGGCGTGGTCAGGCATGCCGGCCAGCGGCCGGGCACGCTGCTCCAGCGCCTCGCGTTCGCGCTGCCACTGGGCACTGGCGGCGGCGGCATCTTTGGGCAGATGCGCCAGCGCGCGCTCAGCCGCCTGGATCTCGTGCTGCGCCGCGTCGGCGCGCTGAAGGGCCTGCACCTGCTGCCGGGCCAGATCACGTTCCACGGTCAGCGCCTCGGCCGGTTCGTGCAGCTTGGCGCCCAGCGCATCGGCCTGGGCCCGGAAGGCCTCGATCACCTCGCGCTCCTTCGGATCGGCCTTGAAACGGGTTTCGGCCTCGGTCACCTTCTGCAACTGGTAGCCATAGACCAGCTGCGGCAGGGGCACACCGGTCTGTTTCACGCTCAACCAGATCACCGGCACCATGTAGGCGACCAGCAGCACGATGTACTGGGCCACCTGGGTCCAGGTCACGGCCCGCATGCCGCCCAGGAAGGAGCAGACCAGGATGCCGCCCAGGCCCAGGAACACGCCGATCTCGAACGAGGCGATGCTGGTCAGCCGGGTGGTGATCAGACCCACGCCGTAGATCTGCGCCACCACATAGACGAACGAGCACAGCATGGCCGCACCCAGGCCGATCAACCTCGGCAAATGACCCTGGAAGCGCGCCCCCAGAAAATCGGGGATGGTGTATTGGCCAAACTTGCGCAGATAGGGCGCCAGCAGAAAGGCCACCAGGCAGAAGCCACCGGTCCAGCCCAGCACAAAGGCCAGGCCGTCATAGCCGCTGAGATAGAGCGTGCCAGCCAGGCCGATGAACGAGGCCGCGCTCATCCAGTCAGCGCCGGTGGCCATGCCGTTGTAGAGCGCCGGCACGCGCCGGCCGGCCACGTAGTACTCGGCCGGGTCGGTGGTGCGGCTGACCACGCCGATCACCGCATACAGCACCAGCGGCGCCGCCAGAAACACGAAGCCGATGATCTTGCGCGGCAGGCCCAGTTGCTCCAGCACGCCCATGCCGACCAGGAAGGCCACGAAACACAGGCCATAGCCCAGGTAGACCCAGTGCAGCCGTCGCCGAAAACTCATGCTGGCCAGGGCCTTGGGGCCGGGGGGCTTGCGCACCGGCGGCGCAGCGCGGCGGTCAGTCCTCCTCGTCAAGCCCGTACTCCTCATCCAGCCGGTGCATGGCCCAGGCATAGATCACCACCAGGGCCAGATAGACCAGCATCGCCCCCTGAGCAGCCACCCAGAAGCTGAAGGGCCAACCGAAGAAGCTGAAGCTCAGGGCCCGCGCATGCCAGGTCACGCCGAAGCTGACCAGCGCCCAGATCACCAGCAGCCAGCCGGTCCAGCGCCGCACCCGCTGCCAATGCGCGCGGCGCAGCCCGGCCTCGGCTTCGTCAAGGATGGGCACGGATGCGGGCCACTGCACGGTCATCGCCCCTCACCGGCCACGGATGCCGGGAACAACTCGGCTTGCAGCTGGCGCGCCACAGCGGGTTCAAATCCATGCAGCTCAGCGATCAGGCCTTGCGCGTCGGCCACCTCACCACAGCGCATGTGCAAGCGTGCCAGTTGCACGCGCGGATGCGGGGCCCAGGGCTGCAGCTCGGCGCAGCGCAGCCAGGCTCGTCTGGCGGCGTCCAGCCGGCCCAGACGGGCCTGTGCCAGGCCCAGGCCATACCAGGCCCGATCCATGGCCGGCGCCTGGGCCACCGCAGCCTCGAACGCCGGGATCGCCTCGTCTGCCTGGCCGGCAGCCTCCAGCAAGAAACCCAGGTTGTACGCATCGGCCGGATGGCGCCCGGGACAGCGCTGCACCAGGGCACGGGCATCCACCAGCGCCTCGGCAGGGCGGCCCAGCGCCTGCCACAACAGGCTGCGCTGCGACAGGGCCCAGGCACAGTCAGGCCAGCGATCCAGCCAGCGGCTGAGCCCGGACAGGGCTGCGGCGCGATCACCGCACCACAAAGCCCACTGCACCTGCACCGCAGCGGCCCAGCGCGACAGAGGCCACCGGCGGTCCGACGGTGTGACGCCGTTCGCCATCACTGGCATGCAGCCACCCCGATGCGCACGCACCAGGCGATCTTGGCCACCGTCGCCATCCCCCAGAGCAACAAGAGCATCAAGCCAGTGACCAGGCTGAGGCCGGCGCCCTGCAGGCGTTGTCCGCTCAAGCGGCGAACCAGCGCCAGAAAGGGCTCGCACAGCCAGTTGAGAATGCGCCAGAAAGGGTTGGCCGCATGACCTGCACCGGCCAGCATGGCCAGCACGGCGCGACCGGCCATCGCCATGATCGCGACCTCCGTCACCAGCTTGATGCTGCTTGCCGCCCAACCCGTGAGATCCATAGCCCGACTGCGCCCGCTTTCATGGTGCTGCTTCTTGGTGTTGCGCCCCTGGCAGGGGCGCGCAACGCGATGCCGCCTTGAATTGTCAGGCCAAAGTCAGCGCCCGCTCAGGCCCCGCCAGGCCAAACCAGCCCGGGCTTACCCCGACAAAGGCCCGGTCACAGCGGCCCGACGCATGAGAAAATCTGCGGTTACTAAAAATTGGACCTCAGTCATGGACATCGAACGCATCAATGCAATTGGCAGCTCACTGGCCGACCTGACCCAGCGGACGCATGATTTACGGGGGTATCTTTGACTACGACCGCAAATCCCTGCGCCTGAACGAAGTCAATGCCACGCTGGAGAACCCCAGCATCTGGAATGACCCCAAGCGTGCCCAGGAACTGGGCCGCGAGAAGAAGTCACTGGACGAGGTCGTCGGCACCATCGACCACCTGACCAGCAACCTGTCCGACCACACCGAGCTCTACGACATGTCCAAGGACGAAGGCGACTTCGATGCCCTGGAGGTGATCGAAGGCGAAGCCGCGTCGCTGAACGCCATCGTCGAGCGGCTCGAGTTCCGCCGCATGTTCAGCAATCCGGCCGATCCGATGAACTGCTTCGTCGACATCCAGGCCGGCGCCGGTGGCACCGAGGCCTGCGACTGGGCCGGCATGCTGCTGCGCCAGTACCTGAAGTATTGCGAACGCAAGGGCTTCACGGCAACGATGGAAGACGAGACGCCGGGCGAAATCGCCGGCATCAAGAGCGCCACCATCAAGGTCGAGGGCGATTACGCCTTTGGCCACCTGCGCACCGAGACTGGCGTGCATCGCCTGGTGCGCAAGAGCCCGTTCGACTCGGCCGGCGGCCGCCACACCAGCTTTGCCTCGCTGTTCGTCTACCCTGAAGTCGATGACTCGATCGAGATCGACATCAACCCGTCCGATGTGCGCACCGACACCTTCCGTGCCAGCGGCGCCGGCGGTCAGCACATCAACAAGACCGACTCGGCCGTGCGCCTGACGCACATCCCGACCGGCATCGTCGTGCAGTGCCAGGACGGCCGCAGCCAGCACAGCAACCGGGACGTGGCCTGGAAGCGCCTGCGCAGCCGGCTGTACGACCATGAGATGCGCAAGCGCATGGAAGAACAGCAGAAGCTCGAAGACACCAAGACCGACGTGGGCTGGGGCCACCAGATCCGCAGCTATGTGCTCGACCAGAGCCGCATCAAGGACTTGCGCACCAACGTCGAAATCTCCAACACCCAGAAGGTGCTGGACGGCGATCTGGACGCGTTCATCGCCGCCAGCCTCAAACAAGGCCTGTAATCAGGCCAGCCAAGGACGACCCTCATCATGCGTGAAGGCACTGCCCCCATCGTTCGCCGCGAAGACTACCTCGCGCCGGCCTACTGGATCCGTACCGCGGATCTGACCTTTGACCTGGACGCTGGCAAGACCATCGTCTCGAGCAAGCTCGCCATCGAGCGCAACAGCCAGCAACCGGTGCAGCCCCTGCGCCTCCATGGCGAAGACCTGAACCTGCTGCGCGTGCTGGTCGACGGCCAGAGCGTCTCGTTCCGCCACGAAGACGATCAGCTGGTGATCGACGCGCCGGTGGCCGACGCCTTCACGCTGGAGATCCGCAACACCATCGCACCGGAAAAGAACACCCAGCTGAGCGGCTTGTATGCCTCGGGCTCGGGCCTCTACACCCAGTGCGAGGCCGAGGGCTTCCGCCGCATCACCTACTTCCTCGACCGGCCTGACGTGATGGCGGTCTACACCGTCACCCTGCGCGGCGACAAGAAGAAGTACCCGGTGCTGCTGTCCAACGGCAACCTGATCGAGCAGGGTGAGCTGGACGCCGGCCGCCACTATGCCAAGTGGGCCGACCCCTTCCCCAAGCCCAGCTACCTGTTCGCCATCGTGGCGGCCAACCTGGTGGCCCGCGAGCAGCGGGTGCGCTCGCGCTCGGGCAAGGACCACCTGCTGCAGATCTTCGTCAAGCAGGGCGACCTGGAGAAGACCGAGCATGCGATGAACTCGCTGATCGCCTCCATCATCTGGGACGAAGCCCGCTTCCAGCTGCCGCTGGACCTGGAGCGCTTCATGATCGTCGCCGTTGACGACTTCAACATGGGCGCGATGGAGAACAAGGGCCTGAACCTGTTCAACACCAAGTACGTGCTGGCCAGCGCCAACACCGCCACCGACACCGACTTCGACGGCATCGAGAGCGTGGTGGCGCACGAGTACTTCCACAACTGGACCGGCAACCGCATCACCTGCCGCGACTGGTTCCAGCTCTCGCTCAAGGAAGGCCTGACCGTCTTCCGCGATCAGGAGTTCTCGATGGACATGGCCGGCAGCCCGTCGGCCCGCGCCGTCCGCCGCATCGGCGATGTGCGCGCCCTGCGCGAGCGCCAGTTCCCCGAGGACGCCGGTCCGATGGCCCACCCGGTGCGCCCGGATGTCTACCAGGCGATCGACAACTTCTACACCGCCACTGTCTATGAGAAGGGCGCCGAGGTGGTGCGCATGATGCACACCCTGGTCGGCCGCGATGGCTTTGCCGCCGGCATGGCGATGTATTTCGGCCGCCATGACGGCCAGGCCGTGACCTGCGACGACTTTGCCCAGGCCATGGCGGATGCCAACCCGGGCAGCGCTCTGGCGCTCAACCTCGACCTGTTCAAGCGCTGGTATGCCCAGGCCGGCACGCCGCGCCTGACCGCTCGCGGCAGCTTTGATGCCGAGAACCGCCGCTACAGCCTGCACCTGCAGCAGCACTGCGCGCCGTCGGCCAGCCAGCCGCACAAGCTGCCCAATCTGCTGCCCGTGGCCCTGGGCCTGATCGGCCGCGACGGACAAGCGCTGGCCTTGCAGCTGGACGGCGAGGCCGAAGCCACTGACACCGAGCGGGTGCTGGTGATGACCGAAGCCGAACAGCGCTTTGACTTCGTCAACATCGACCGCGACTGCGTGCCCTCGCTGCTGCGCGGCTTCTCGGCACCGGTGGTGCTGGACGACGGTCTGAGCGATGCCGATCTGCTGGTGCTGCTGGCCCATGACGGCGACGCCTTCAACCGCTGGGAAGCCGCCCAGCGCCTGGCCGTCAACCACGTGCGCGCCGCACTGGCCCAGACCGAGCCGCTGCCCCTGAGCGCCGCCTATGTCGAAGCCCTGCGCAGCCTGCTGCGCGACGGCCAGCTCGACCCGGCCTTCAAGGAACTGGCGCTGTCACTGCCGTCCGAGATCTATCTGGCCGATCTGCTGACCCAGGTCGACCCGCAGCGCCTGCATGCCCTGCGCGAGTCCATGCTCAGCCAGCTGGCCAGCGCGCTGCAGGCCGACTGGGAATGGGCCTTCGAGGCCCATCAGGTCAAGGCCGGCTATGTGCCTGACGCGGTGCAGAGCGGCCAGCGTGCCCTGGCCAATCTGGCACTGACGATGCGCGTGCGTGCCGCCGTGGCCCAGGGCGATGCGATCTGGCCGGGCCGCGCCTACCAGCGCTTCAAGGACGCCAGCAACATGACCGACCGGCTGGGCGCCATCGAGGCCCTGGTCAACAACCATTGCGAGCTGGCCACGCCGGCGCTGGAGCGCTTCCACGCCCTGTTCCGCCATGAGGCCCTGGTGCTCGACAAGTGGTTCATGCTGCAGGCCCGCGCCGCCGAGAAGGATGGCCGCGTCTTCACCCGCATCAAGCAGTTGATGCAGCACCCGGACTTCAACCTCGGCAATCCGAACCGGGCCCGCGCCCTGCTGTTCTCGCTCACCGCCTTCAACCCGGCCGCCTTCCACCGCACCGATGCGGCAGGCTATGTGTTCTGGGCTGACCGGGTCATCGAGCTGGACGCCATCAACCCGCAGCTGGCCTCGCGGCTGGCCCGCGCACTGGACCGCTGGCGCAATCTGGCCGAGCCCTACCGCAGCGCCGCCCAGGTGGCGATTGCCCGCGTGGCCGCCCGCAATGAGCTGAGTGGCGACACCCGCGAAATCATCACCCGCGCACTGCAAGACGACAAGGAAGCATCATGAGCAAACGTGTCAGCCTGACCCAGTACCTCGTCGAGCAGCAACGCGAGCACGGCAAGATCCCGTCGCAGCTGCGCCTGCTGATCGAGGTGGTGGCCCGCGCCTGCAAGCGCATCGCCATCTCCGTCAACAAGGGCGCACTGGGCGATGTGATGGGCAGCGCCAGCACCGAAAACGTGCAGGGCGAGATCCAGAAGAAGCTCGACATCATCTCCAACGAGGTGCTGATCGAGGCCAACGAATGGGGCGGCCACCTGGCGGCCATGGCCTCCGAAGAGATGGACACCATCCACGTGGTGCCGCACCGCTATCCGCAGGGCGAGTTCCTGTTGCTGTTCGACCCGCTGGACGGCTCGTCGAACATCGACGTGAACGTGTCGATCGGCACCATCTTCTCGGTGCTGCGCAAGGTCGACAACCAGCGCGGCGTCAGCGAAGAGGACTTCCTGCAGGCCGGCAGCCAGCAGGCTGCGGCCGGCTACTGTGTCTACGGCCCGCAAACCACCCTGGTGCTGACCGTGGGCGACGGCGTGGCCATGTTCACGCTGGACCGCGAAACCGGCTCCTGGGTGCTGACGGCCGAGCATGTGCAGATCCCGGCCGACACCAAGGAATTCGCGATCAACATGTCGAACATGCGCCACTGGGCTCCGCCCGTCACGCGCTACATCGAAGAATGCCTGGCCGGCCGCACGGGCGTGCGCGGCAAGGACTTCAACATGCGCTGGATCGCCTCGATGGTGGCCGATGTGCACCGCATCCTGAGCCGCGGCGGCGTGTTCCTCTATCCCTGGGACCAGCGCGAGCCCGACAAGCCCGGCAAGCTGCGCCTGATGTACGAGGC
>CALRVU010000131.1:0-7646 GCA_943371685.1 Bordetella parapertussis
ACAGTGCCAGCAGGCGATCGGTTTGCTGCGACGCCGGCACGCTGGCCAAGGCTGCACGCTCTGCGGCGGTCAGCGATGCGGCAAACAGCTCGGGCTGAGCGATGCGGCCCTGTTGCTCCGCGTCCACACCGATCTGACGGCCCGGCGCATTGACGGCCGCCACGCTGGCCACCTCGTCATGCGACAGGGACACCTGGGGTGCGGCAATCAGGTGGTCCCGCCACCAACCGCTGACAAACGGTGCGCCGAGCGTGTCGTGCCCGACCTCGATCTCCGAGGAATAGAGCCACTCACCGGTCTGCGCAGCAATCCACTGTCGAGTGGCTTCCTTCAGACAGGCACGGCCCAGCAACCACTCGCGCTTGCGACGCACATTGCCGGTCAGAGCCGCCCACTCCTCTCGCTCGGTCGCGCTGAGGTAGATGTGCGCCAGGATGCGCAGGAAGATGTTGCCGGATTGCGCGCAGAAGTCTTCGGGCAAGTGATCCAGGCGCCAGACCAGCGTGCCTTGCTCACCACCAGCGGCCAGGGGCACGCCCAGCCAGCCGCCCATGGGGTCGCGGCGAACCTGGTAGAAGCGGTTGGGGACTGCAAAGTAGATGTTGACCAGGTTGCGCACCCGAACCAGCGGCTGGCCGTTGGCATCCACGCATTCGAACTGCCAGGCGCGCGGCGCCGACACCTCATTGGTCGAAGGATCCAGCGAATGCTGACGCGCCCGCAGCACCAGGCCCGGCTGAGCCTGGGGACACGGGGTGTAGAGCTCGATGCGCTCGATGGTGGACGGGAAGCAGTTGAAATCGGTGCCCACATACTGGGCAATCCAGTAGGCCGCCAACTGACCCATGGCATCGAGCAGCACCGGGTTCAAGACTAAGGTGGCGCGTTGCCCCGGCACGAAAAAGTCATCCAGCGCCACGGGCGAAAGCTGGCAATCAATGCCGCTGTCGTCCCAGCCATCGATGTGGTCGATGCTCTGGAACACCGGGCCATGGAACATGCCGCTGGTGTAGAGCTCGCCATCATTCCAGAGTGAGGTGCGCCATTCGCTCAGAGAGGCCTGGCCAGGCAGGACCCAGACTGGCGCCATGCGGAACTCGGCGCTCACCAGCCGCCCTTGGGCACCTGAGAGCAGCACGCGGTAGCGCTGCTGGTCCCGGTCAATGACGCTGGCTTCCACCTTGAGCTCGACCTCGCCCGCGTCGAGCGCAATCCAGTCAAAGGCGCGCACGTTCTCGATGACCTGCACATTCACGCTGCCCGCCAGGGCAGCACAGGCCTGCGCCATGATCTCGAGGCTGACCATCATGGGCACGCAAGACAGGCCCAGCAGTTGCGGATCATCGGCCGACACACGACCCGACAGCACGTGGTCGCGCAGGAAGTTGTCGCGCTCCAGGCTCAGGTGCGAGCGGGCGATCAGGTGGTCAGCATCGCGCTCGACGATCTCGTCAAGGAAGCCGGTAGCAGCCGCCACCGGATCGAGCGGCGCCTCAAACTCAGCCACTCCTTCGGCGCCTGGTGCAAACCGGTCGACCACCGCGCGCTGCTGTTCGAGGAAGCCACGCATGACATCGAAGTATTCGCCCATCACCTGCTGGCGCAGCAACGCCTCTTCGGCCTCGGGGCTGACCCAGTCAGTCGGCGTGGCAGCGGGCGTCTGATCCGGCGAGCCCAGCATCGGTGCGGCGGCAGCCTCCGGCACGGCGGCCGGCGCTGGAGCGAGTGCGGCCGGGGCTACGAAAGCGAGGCCTGCAGGCGCCACAGACGCTGGCGTTGCGGCCGGCCACTCGGCCAGTTCACGCAGGCGGCAGCGCTCCGCCTCGTTGAAGTGCAGCTGCGGCATGGTGTTGTCGAGCAGCACGCCACGGGCCTTGGGGGCGGTCAGGTCAGCCATCGTCACGCGAGCCAGGGTGCGGCCCGCAAACAAGGTGTCGATGCCCACCGGCTTGCGATTGACCCACAGCTGGCCGAGCACGCTCAGCAACTGCTCCATGCCGCCCTTGCGGCGCTGGTTGGTGGCCAGGGCCGCATAGTCGCGCCCCGCCAGGATGTCGTTGACGAACGCCGTCAGGTTGCCGGACGGGCCGACCTCGATGAACCAGCGAACGCCGTCATCGTGCATCTTGCTGATGGTCTCGCGGAAGCGCACGGTGTTGGACCACTGCGCGGCCGCTTGCTGGCGCAGGGCAGCCGTGCCCGACGGAAACAGCTCGGCTGATGCGCAGGAGTACAGCGGTACCTTGGGCGCACCCAGCTTGATGGCGCGGTAGTACTTCAGGAAGGCCTGGGTCACCGTCTCAAAAGCCGGCGTGTGATAGCCGCGGTCAAACGGCAAGGCCATGCAGATCGCACCGGCTTGGGTCAGCTGAGCCTGCAGCGCCGCGACGTGTGCCACATCGCCGTACAAGATCACCTGGTTGGCGCAGTTGTCCATGGCCACGACGATGCCAGCACCGGCCTCGGCCAGGTAGCGGTCGATCACCGGCCGCTCCATGGCGCCCACGGCCAGCAATGCACCGGTGGGGATGGAGCCGCTGCTCAGCTCTTCACGGTAGACCTTGTTCAGCTCGCGGATGAACGCTGCCAGCTCAGCAGAGGAGCTGGCCGGAATGGCACCCGAAGCGGCCAGCGCCGACGACTCACCCGAGCTGTGGCCCAGCATCACGTCGGGCGCCACGCCCAGGGTGCCCAGCAACTGGTTGAGCGCCTGCGCACCGACGAACACGGCTTCGGAGCCGACGTCCATGTCGTTCATGCGCTTGGCCAATGAGGCGCGGTGCTCGTCGGTCAAACCGGTGGACGGCGGGAAGGCGATGTCGGTGCGACGCTCGCCCGGTGCATCCGGGTAGAGGCCACACCAGAAGTCCAGCCAGTGGCGCACATCGTCAAAGCAAAGGGCCAGATCGGCCAGCATGCCCGGATACTGCGAGCCCTCACCCGGGAAGATGAAGGCCAGCTTGCCCTCGAGCGGCTGGCTGCTGTAGACCATGCCGGTGCGGGTGGCCCAGGACGTGCTGCCATCGCCCAGGCGCTTGCTGGCTTGGCCGATCTGCTTGTTCAAGCCAGCCAGGTCGCTGGCGACCAAGGCCAGCCGGCAGTTTGCGCCGGAGTCCAGTGCGGCCAGCGACGCGGCCACATCGGCCAGGGTCAGGTCCGGCCGGGCCGCGAGCAGGGCCTGCAACGCTGTCAATTGCGCTTGCAGGGCGGCTGGGGTGTCTGCGGACAAGACACACAACTCGGCCGACCAGGGCATGAAGCGGGCTGGCGACGCGGCGTGCGCCGGTGCTTCTTCAACGATGGCATGGGTGTTGATGCCGCCAAATCCGAAGGAGTTGACGCCAGCACGGCGCGGCTCGCCCTGACGGGCAATCCACGGCCCGGTCTGGGTGTTGACATACAGCGTGGTCTGGTCGATGCCCAGTTCAGGATTGACCGTGCCGCAGATCATCGGCGGCAGCACCTTGTGATGCAGCGCCAGCGCGCTCTTGATCAGACCTGCCATGCCAGCCGCCGGAATGGTGTGGCTGATCATGGACTTGACCGAACCCAGGGCCACATTGCCCTGCGCACCCTTGCGCATGCCGAACACGCTCTTGAGTGCGGCGATCTCGGTCTTGTCGCCCAGCGGAATGCCGGTGCCGTGGGCCTCGATCAGGCCGACCGTCATCGGATCGACGCCGCTGTCGCCATAGGCGCGCTGGATGGCCAGCGACTCGCCCTCGACACTGGGGGCCAGCAGGCCGGTGCCGCGGCCATCGCTGGCCTGGCCCACGCCACGGATCACCGCGTAGATGCGGTCGCCATCGGCCAGCGCATCGCTCAGGCGCTTGAGTGCCACCACGCCCAGGCCCTCGCCAAGCAGCGTGCCATCGCTGCCTGCCTCGAATGGACGCACCTTGCCGCGGCCGCTGAGCGCACCGAGCTGGGTGAAGATCACCGACACCTCGGCCGGCAAGGAGGCGTTGACGCCACCGGCCAGCATCAGCCGGCTGCGGCCCAGGCGCAACTCGTCAATGGCGGCATTGACCGCCAGCAAGGACGAAGAGCACGCCGCGTCGAGCAGGTAGTTCGGGCCCTTCAGGTTCAGACGATTGGCGATCCGGCCCGTCATCACATTGGGCACCAGGCCCGGTGCGATGTCGGCACTGGCCGCCGGCAGCTTCTTGGCGAGCAAGGCGCGCACGGCCTCGATCTGCTCCTCATCCATGTGCGGGCAGGTGCTGCGCAGGATGTCGATGGTCTGGTCGACCACGATGTGGTTCTGGATCAGCGTGCCCTGACCGCGGTGCAGGTAGGTGCTGTGGCCGAGCACGATGCCGGTGTCGCGGTGGTCATAAGCCGGGTCGGCATAGCCGGCGTCGCGCAGCGCGTCCGCAGCCACCTTGAGGGCCAGAAACTGGTCCGGCTCGCCGCCATCCAGCGAGTTGGGCATGATGCCGAACTCGCGTGGATCGAAGCGATAGAGGTCTTTCAGGTAGCCGCCAAAGGCGGTCTTGATGCGACCGGTATCCAGATAGCGCTGAGCGTCCCAGGACTCGACCGGCTCACTGATGGCGTCGACGCCACCGATGATGTTGCGCCAGAAGATCTGCATATTGGCAGCCTGCGGGTACATGCAGGCCATGCCGATGATGGCGATCGGATCGGTTTTGGCGGTCTCGCCGCCCTGGGATCCACTCACTGCTGCTCCTTCAATCGGATCGTTCATCGCATTCATGCCGCTGACCGGCTGGCTGGCCGTGCCGTTCCACCCAGGCGGTTGAGCGCCTCGCTGGAAATGCACTGCATGTCCTCAATCATCATCACCACCTCGCCGGCGGCGTTGGTGTAGTAGACGTTGCCACCCACCAGGCCAGCGTCGTCTTGCGCCACCACTTCAAATTCCATCGTCAACTGCGCCGGCAGGCGATCGACGAACCGCGCCACCCGGCCGAAGCGGGTCGGCAGACAGGTTTCGCTGCGGAACAGGCGGGCCCAGACGATGGCCAACTGCGGACCGGCATCGATCAGCGCGGGATCGAACACCCAGTGATCATGCTCGGCCGGCACGCTGCCCAGCCAGATCGTCGGCGTCGTGGCCAGCACCTGGGCAGCCGCGGCGTCTTGCGACAAGCCCTTCAGGCTGCTCATGACCTGGAAGCGCGGTCCATGGAACAGGTACTCGTCATAGGCCTGGGCCACGGCCAGCTTCTTGTCAAAGCGCTGGCGTGGCGGGCGGCTGAAGCCTTCAGGCAGGCGCTGCTCCAGGCGCAGCACCGCCTTGTAATGCACCACCGTCTTGCCGCCCTGCTGTTCGGACTGCAGCGTGGCATTGACCTCGAAACCCTCGGCGCTGCCATAAGGCGGCGGGTTGATGACGATGTCGAACTTGCGGACGGCCTCTTTCAACTCCACGCCCTTCATCAGGCGGAAGTCACGCACCTCGACCACCTTCCAGCCATTCCAGAGCGCATGACCCGCCTGGGCCAGCAACTCCAGCGCGGCGGCTGCCGGCAGGATCGGCGTCTTGTCGATGCAATGCTCTTGCAGGTAGGCGTGATTGGCGTCGATGCTGAAGGTCACCACCTGCCCGCCCATGGGCAGCGTCATGCGTTCAGCCGGGCCGAGCAAGGCACCCAGCACCTCGCGGGCCACCGGGCTCTGGATCTCAATGCGGCCCAGGTCGGCCTCACGCTCTTCCCAGGGGCCGGCACCGCAGATGATCTCGATGTGCTCATGTGCAGTGCGCATCAGCTCGTCCTTGAGCAACTGGCGGCCCATCGGTGCGGTCACCAGATAGACGCCCTTCTCGGCGAACTTGGCTTCGGTCTCGGCCGTCACCATGCCGGCGCCGAACATCGTCGGGCCCCACGGACCCCAGCACAGGGCGTTGACGTTCACCCGGCCACCCCAGCGGCGCTGCAACTGGCAGCACAGCCGGTTCATCAGTTCGTTGGCCGTGGCGTAGTCGGACTGGCCGCTGTTGCCATACCGGCCCGCCACCGAGCTGAACACGCTCAGGAAGCGCAAGGATTCGGGCTGCAGGTACTTCTGCAGCAGCAGCAGGCCCATGACCTTGGTGCCGACCACGCGGTCCCAGCTGTCAGATGCCTTGTCGACCAGCAATTTGTCTTCGATCACACCGGCGCCATGCAACACACCGTGCACGGCACCGTGGCGGGCGTACAGGTCGGCCAGCAAGGCCTTCATGCCCTCGTCGCTGGCGACATCCACGGGGTAGTACTCGACCCGGGCGCCGCGCGCTTCAAAGTCAGCCTTGTTGCCGAGCATCTCGCGGGCACCCAGCACGGCTTGCACCTTGCGCTGGATCTCGGCCGGCTTGAGCTGGCTCTTGCCGGCCCGCACCAGCGCAATGAAGTGCTGGCGCAGCGCATCGGCGGTGGCCAGTGCGGCCTGCTCGGCCGGCTCGGCCTCGGGCCAGGCACCACGGCCGGTCAGCACCAGGGTGTTGCCGGGCAAGGCCAGCTCACGCAGCACCTCGGCGGTGATGCCGCGGGCGCCGCCGGTGGCCAGCACCACGATGCCTTGCAAATGCGCCAGGTTGGCGGCGTCGACCGGGGCCGCCACGGCCGCTGTGCGGAACACCGTGCGCTGGCCGGCGGGGTAGCCCACCTCCTGTCGACCACCCACCAGCTCCAGCTCGGCCATCACGGTCGCGATCTGCGCAGCGGCCGACTGGCCCGGGTCCAGATCCAGCGCCTTGACGCGCAGGGTCGGACGTTCTTCATGGAAAGACTTGAGCATGCCGACGGCGCCGGACTGCAGGCTCAAACCGGCCGGCACGTGGTCGCCCGCCCGGTTGAAGTTGCCGCCCAAGGCGCTCACCGACATCACATGCGCGCCATCACCCAGGCCGGCGGCCAGGGTCTTGAGCAGCAGGAACAGCGATTTCTCGTGAATCTGCAGCTGCGCGCGCCACTCGGCCACCGTGCCTTGCGCCGGCAGCAATTCACTGCCCAGTGCCGCCAGATGCACGACACCGGCCAGTGGCTTGCCTTGGCCCAGCAGGGCTTGCGCCCATTCGGTCAAGGCGGTTTCGCTGGCCAGCACATCGCGGCTGACCAGCACAGACTCGCGCCCTTGCTCACGCAGCGCTCCGGCCAAAGCTTTGGCCTGACCAGCCAGGTCGTCAGTGATGACGAACAAGCCGGTGTGGAGACGCATCGATGCACCGGCATCGATGGCTTCGTGTTCGGGCACCATCACATGCCGAGGCGGGTGGTCGCTGCTGCTTTGGGCAGCGACCTGGACTCCCACCTCGGCCACATCAAAAGGGCTTGCGACGACGCTCCCACCCTTGGCTGATGTGAGGATGTCCAGCATGCCGTTGAGCGTAGGCTGGGTGTTGAGCTTGCTGCGGCTCTCGGTCAGCGCAGCGCGCAGACCTTCGGGCAACTTCTGCAGCATGGCGCCGACCACTTCGATCCGCTTGATCGAGTCAATGCCGAGGTCAGACTCGAGGTTCTGATCCAGGCCGACCATGTCACGCGGATAACCGGTCTTTTCTTCGACGATGGTCAGCAGCAGGTCGACCATCTGCTCGCGACCCAGGGCCGCGGCGGGCGCCGCAGCGACGGCCACGGCAGGTGCCGGGGCCGCAGCGGGCTTGGCGGCCACGGGCGCAGGCACAGGGGCCGCGACCG
>CALRVU010000132.1:0-7629 GCA_943371685.1 Bordetella parapertussis
CCATGCCGAAGAGAACATCCAGTACCGGTTTCTGCGACTGGCGCCGGACAGCGGCCCGGCCACCGGCATGGCACGAAAGTTCCTGGACTGCAGACGACTGCGCGCGCCCGCCGATGTGGCGCGGCCTCTGGCGCTCAAGACGGGTGATGCGGTGGTTCAGATCAGGCGCACACTCTCGCGCCACGGCTTGCCGGTGGTGCTGGATGACATCTGGTTGCCTGCCAGCCCCTTCAAAGGTCTGAGTGCAGAGCGACTGTCGGACTACGCCGGCCCGCTCTATGGCCTGTTCGAAACCGAGTTCGGTGTGCGGATGATTCGCGCCGAGGAGAAGATCCGGGCCGTGTCGGCGGATGCGGCCACAGCCCAGCTGCTGCAGGTGCCCGAGGGGTCGCCGCTGCTCAGCGTGGAGCGCCTTTCACACACTTATGGCGACAAACCGGTGGAGTTGCGGCGCGGTTTGTACAACACCACGGGCCATTTCTATCGCAACGAACTGAGTTGATGCAAACAACACGAAGTTCCGCATGCGGAAAGGGCCCTGAAAGCTTGTTGCGTTGCAATAAAATCTTCAGGTTTCAGACTGATTACAGTCGCGCTACTCTTTTGATCCCAGTCTTGGCCGCCCGCGGCCCCTTCAGAGCGAATACAACTAGGACGTAAACCATGGCAGAACCGCTCAAAGCTCGCCCCGAATTCCGCAACATCCACATCACCGACCTGACCCGCTACCGGCTGCCGCCGGCGGGCATGGTGTCGATCCTGCACCGCATCAGCGGGATGGTGCTGTTCCTCTTGCTGCCTCTCTTGGTGTGGTTGTTCGACACCAGCGTGAGCTCGGAGGTGTCGTATGACGTGTTCCGCAGCGCCTTCGTGGCGGGCATCGGCTTCGTGCCGGGCTGGCTGGTCAAGCTGGTGTGCCTGGGGATGATCTGGGCCTACCTGCACCACTTCATTGCCGGCGTGCGCCACCTGTGGATGGATGCCACGCACAGCGTGAGCCGGGCCCAGGGCCACAGCTCGGCGCTGGTGACGCTGGTGCTGGGCACGCTGCTGACGCTGCTGCTGGGCGCCAAGCTGTTCGGCCTGTACTGATCAGCGCTCAACAATTCAGGAAAGCAAAACATGGCTGTCAATTACGGAAGCAAGCGCATCGTCGTCGGTGCGCATTACGGACTGCGCGACTGGCTGGCCCAGCGCATCACGGCGGTGCTGATGGCGCTGTTCACCGTGGCGGTGCTGGTGCAGGTGCTGATGCCCGGCGAGCTGGGCTACGACAAGTGGGCCGGCATCTTTGCCGCGCAGTGGATGAAGACGCTGACCTTCGCGCTCATCGTCTCGCTGGCTTATCACGCCTGGGTTGGCGTGCGCGACATCTGGATGGACTACATCAAGCCGGTGGGCCTGCGCCTGGCGCTGCAGGTCTTCACCCTGGTGTGGTTGATTGGTTGTGCTGGCTGGGCTGTGCAAGTCCTCTGGCGTCTTTGAAAGCACGGTAAACATCCCATGGCACTCTCCAACATCACCAAACGCAAGTTCGACGTGGTCATCGTCGGTGCGGGCGGCTCGGGCATGCGCGCCTCGCTGCAACTCTCGCTGGCCGGGCTCAACGTCGCCGTGCTCTCCAAGGTCTTCCCGACCCGCTCGCACACCGTGGCCGCCCAAGGCGGCATCGGTGCCTCGCTGGGCAACATGAGCGAGGACAACTGGCACTACCACTTCTTCGACACCATCAAGGGCTCGGACTACCTGGGTGACCAGGACGCCATCGAGTTCATGTGCCGCGAAGCGCCCAAGGTCGTCTACGAACTCGAGCACTTCGGCATGCCGTTCGACCGCAACCCCGACGGCACCATCTACCAGCGCCCGTTCGGCGGCCACACCGCCAACTACGGCGAGAAGCCGGTGCAGCGCGCCTGCGCTGCCGCCGACCGCACCGGCCACGCCCTCTTGCACACGCTGTATCAGCAGAACGTCAAGGCCCGCACCAACTTCTTCGTCGAGTGGATGGCGCAAGACCTGATCCGCGACGCCGACGGCGATGTGGTCGGTGTCACCGCCATCGAGATGGAAACCGGTGACCTGCACATCCTCGAAGCCAAGATCGTGCTGATGGCCACCGGCGGTGCCGGCCGCATCTACGCGGCTTCCACCAACGCCTTCATCAACACCGGTGACGGCTTAGGGATGGCCGCCCGTGCGGGCATTCCGCTCGAAGACATGGAGTTCTGGCAGTTCCACCCCACCGGCGTGGCCGGTGCCGGCGTGCTGCTGACCGAAGGCTGCCGCGGCGAAGGCGCGATTTTGCGCAACAGCAACGGCGAGCGCTTCATGGAGCGCTACGCGCCGACCCTGAAGGACCTGGCCCCGCGCGACTTCGTCTCGCGCTCGATGGACCAGGAGATCAAGGAAGGCCGCGGCTGCGGACCGAACAAGGACTACGTGCTGCTCGACATGACCCACCTGGGCGCCGAGACCATCATGAAGCGCCTGCCATCGGTGTTCGAGATCGGCCACAACTTCGCCAACGTCGACATCACCAAGGAGCCGATCCCCGTGGTGCCGACCATCCACTACCAGATGGGGGGCATCCCGACCAACGTCAACGGCCAGGTCGTGATCCCGAAGAACGGCAAGCCCAATGAGGTGGTGGGCGGCCTCTACGCCGTGGGCGAATGCTCCTGCGTGTCGGTGCACGGCGCCAACCGCCTGGGCACCAACTCGCTGCTCGACCTGATCGTGTTCGGCCGGGCCGCCGGCAACCACATCGTGGCCAGCGCGCTCAAGCAAAAGAGCCACAAGCCGCTGCCCGCCGATGCCGCCGACCGCACCGAAGCCCGCCTGGCGCGCCTGAACAGCGCCAAGAACGGCGAGTACGCGCAGGACGTGGCCAATGACATCCGCGCCACCATGCAGAAGCATGCCGGCGTGTTCCGCACCCAGGCCAGCATGGAAGAGGGCGTGGAGAAGATCAAGCAGGTGGCCGAGCGGGTCAAGGCCATCGGCCTGAAGGACACCTCCAAGGTCTTCAACACCGCCCGCATCGAGGCGCTGGAAGTCGACAACCTGATCGAAGCCGCGCAGGCCACGATGGTGTCCGCAGCCGCCCGCCCCGAGAGCCGCGGTGCCCATGCGCACAACGACTTCCCCAACCGCGACGACGCCAACTGGATGAAGCACACGCTGTGGTATTCCGAAGGCAACCGCCTGGACTACAAGCCCGTCAACCTGCAGCCGCTGACCGTTGAGTCGGTGCCGCCCAAGGTTCGCACCTTCTAAACCGGGAAATCAAAATGAAGCGCACCTTCCAGATCTACCGCTACGACCCCGACACCGACGCCAAGCCCTACATGCAGACCATCGAGATCGAACTCGACGGCCATGAACGCATGCTGCTCGACGCCCTGATCAAGCTCAAGGCCGTCGACCCGACGCTGTCCTTCCGCCGCTCCTGCCGCGAAGGCGTGTGCGGCTCGGATGCGATGAACATCAACGGCAAGAACGGTCTGGCCTGCCTGACCAACATGCTGACGCTGCCGCAGACCATCGTGCTGCGCCCGCTGCCCGGCCTGCCGGTCATCCGCGACCTGATCGTCGACATGACCCAGTTCTTCAAGCAGTCCACCTCGATCAAGCCCTACCTCGTCAACGACGAGCGGCCGCCCGAGAAGGAGCGCCTGCAGAGCCCCGAAGAGCGCGAAGAGCTCGACGGCCTGTACGAGTGCATCCTGTGCGCGAGCTGCTCGACGAGCTGCCCGAGCTTCTGGTGGAACCCGGACAAGTTCGTCGGCCCGGCCGGCCTGCTGCAGGCCTACCGCTTCATCGCCGACAGCCGCGACCAGGACACCGCCGGCCGCCTCGACAACCTCGAAGACCCGTACCGCCTGTTCCGCTGCCACACCATCATGAACTGCGTCGATGTCTGCCCCAAGGGTCTCAACCCCACCAAGGCCATTGGCAAGATCAAAGAGATGATGGTGCGCCGTGCGGTCTGAGCCCCGCATCGCCGTGATCGGCGCCGGTGTGGCCGGTGCGATGTGCGCGCGCACGCTGGCCGATGCCGGCGTCAGCGTCCGCGTGTTCGACAAGGCGCGCGGCGTGGGCGGCCGGCTGTGCACCCGGCGGGTGGACAGCCTGAACCCCGCCGCCGATGCACTGACCACCCTGCACTTTGACCATGGCGCGCCCTTGTTCGACGACCCGCACGGCCGTGCGGCTGGCCTGACCACCTGGGGCGAGCAGGCCGGCTGGCTGCAGCGTTGGCAGCCGCGCTGGGCGGGTGCTCTGCCGACGGGATCGTGCGCCAGCCTGGGCACGCCGGCCGAAGGCTGGGTGGCGGTGCCCGGTCAGCCCGCGCTGTGCCGGGCGGTGCTGAGCGACATCGAGACCCACTGCGGCTACACGGTGGCGGGGGTGCAGCGGCGGCCAGATGGTTGGCACCTGCAGGGCCAGGCCGGCCAGGCGGCTGCGGATGCCGGCCCGTTTGACGCGGTGCTGCTGGCGATTCCACCGCTGCAAGCCAGTGCGCTGCTGCAGCCCATGGCGCCGGCCTGGGCCGCAGCGCTGGCGGCCCAGCCCATGCAGGCCTGCTGGACGCTGATGGCCAGCTCGCCTTACGCTGGGCCTGGTGGACCCGACTGGCAGATGCTGAGCCCCGAAGATGGCCCCTTGGCGCTGGTGATCCGCGACGACCTCAAGCCCGGTCGCACCGAGACGACGGGCCACAGCCGGTGGGTGGCCCACGCCAGCCCTGCCTGGAGCACCGAGCACCTGGAGGATGAACCCGCAGCGGTGGCTGCCATCCTGGGTGCCGCCCTCAGGCAGGCCTTGGGCATGCCCGTGGACGAGCCACTGACCTGGGCGGCGGCACACCGCTGGCGTTACGCGGTGCCGGCTCCGACCGGCGAGGACACTGCGCCCGCCTGGCTCGACGCCACGCTGGGCCTGGGCGTGTGCGGCGACGCGCTGGCCGGGCGCGGCGTGGCCGACGCCGCCCACTCGGGTCTGGCGCTGGCGCGGATGTGGCTGGATCAGGACCGCTGATGGACGCCTTTGCACCCACCCTGGCAGCAGTCCAGGCCCGCCTGGCCGCCGTGCGACCGGGCGACTATGCCCGCAGCCGCAATCAACTGAACGGGGCGGTGACAGGTTTATCGCCTTACCTCAGCCACCGGATGATCAGCCTGCCGGAGGTGCTGGGCTCGGTGGCCAGTCGACACCGGGTCGACCTGCAGCACAAGTTCGTCTATGAGCTGGGCTGGCGCGAGTACTTCCACCATGTCTGGGCCTGGCGGGGCGACGGCATCTTCCAGTCACTGCACCAGGGGCCGCTGCCCGACATCACCTATGCAGATGCGGTGCCCGAGGACGTGCGTCAGGCCCGCACCGGCCTGCCGGTGATTGATCAGGCCGTGCGCGCGCTCTATGCCACCGGCTACCTCCACAACCATGCGCGCATGTGGCTGGCCAGCTACCTGGTGCATTGGCGCAAGGTGCACTGGCGCGCCGGCGCTGACTGGCTCTGGGGCCATCTGCTGGATGGCGATCTGGCCAGCAATCACCTGAGCTGGCAATGGGTGGCCGGCACCGGCAGCCACAAGCCCTATCTGTTCAATGCCGAGAATGTGCGGCGCTACGCCCCGCCGGACTGGCACAGTGATGGCACCGAGCTGGATCACTCCTACGAGACCCTCGGCGCGCTGGCGCTGCGCAGCGATGCGTGGGCGCCGGTTTCCATGGCCTTGCGCGCCGCCGCTGTCGACGCCATGGAGGAGCCGGCGCTGGAGGCGGCGCCGCCTGCCGACTGGGTGCTGCCCGACGCGGCGGCCGTGGCGGGACGCGATGTCTGGCTGGTCCACCCCTGGAACCTGGCCGACCCGCCTGCAGATCTGCCGGCCGATGTGCTTAGCGTGGCGATCTGCCTGCGTGAGTTTCATCTGCAGCGACCTTGGTCCGCCCGGCGCTGGCGCTTTGTGGGCACCCGCATGCGGGCGCTGGCGGGTCTGCGCTGGTGGGGCGGTCGCGCCGAGCTGGCCGTGGCCTTGCGGGGCGCCCGCAGCGTGCGCAGCCAGGCTGAACCGCACCTCGGCCCCTTGCTCGACGGGCTGGCCAGCTGTCAGGCCGCACCACGGCTGTTCGGCACCGTGACTGTGCCCTGCACCTCGTTCTCACAGTGGTGGCGGCACGCCACCCGTGACATTTCTCAAGTGGATCAGCTGCCAGGACTGGCACACTGGGCATGGTCCGAAGATTCCGCCGCCAGGCAGGAACGCCTGTCGTTCTGACAGGTGCCGTTCTCACCCCGCACTCAAGGATTTCCCATGCAATCGAATCGCCGTGTTTTCATGATGACCGTGGCAGCCACCGGCACCACCCTGTTGGCTGGTCAGGCCCTGGCCCAGGCCAAGCTCGACGAGAAGGACCCGCAAGCCGTGGCCCTCGGTTACGTCAGTGATTCAACCAAGGCCGACGCCAAGAAGTACCCCAAGCACGCGGCCACCCAGGTCTGCAGCAACTGTGCCTTGTGGCAGTCCAAGCCCACTGACGCACTGGGCAACTGCCCGTTGTTCGCCGGCAAGCAAGTGGCCGGCAAGGGCTGGTGCAGCGCCTGGGCCAAGAAGGCCTGAACCTTCTGCCACCCGGCCGGAAGCGGCCGGAGTTACAGCCGGAAATCGGGGGTTAGTCCCCGATTTTTTTTCGCCTGTCAGTCGCAGAATTCGCCCCGTCGAGTGCGTAGTTTTAATACAAGCAAGGAGACGGAGATGCGGTTTTTAAGGACATATGTCACGTTTTTAGGCGTGATATTGGGGGTTCCACTGGCGGCATCTGCCGCAACAACCACGGTGTATTACTACACGCCAACCAAGAACTGGTCGAGCGTGTTTGTCCACCACAATGCCAGCGGCAGCTGGACGGCGATCCCGGGCACGCGCATGACCGCGGCCTGCACCAACTGGGTCAGCCAGACCATCGACTTCAGCACCAGCAACTTCCAGCTGGTGTTCAACAACGGCTCGGGCACCTGGGACAACCCGCCCGGCGGCGGCAACTATGTGGCGGCAGCGGGCGTCCATCAGGTCAAGAACGGTGCCTTGGCGGCCAATGCGGGCAACCCCTGCACCACCGGCAACCAGACCGCGACCGTGTACTACCGGCCCAACACCGCCTGGACCACGGTGAATCTGCACTACGCGCCCAACGGCGGCGCCTGGACGGCCGTGCCCGGCGTGGCCATGGAGGGTGCGTGCCCTGGCTGGCGCAGCAAGACCGTGGCGCTGGGCGCAGCCACTGGCCTGGCGGCCGTGTTCAACAACGGCAGCGGCACCTGGGACAACAATGCCGGCCGCAACTACGCCCTGGCCGCTGGCACCAGCAAGGTCGAGAACGGCGTGGTCAGCACCGGCAACCCCTGCAGTGACACCACGCCGCCCAGCGTGCCTGGCGGCCTGACGCTGGGTGCCGTGACGCCCAGCTCGATTGGCTTCAGCTGGCAAGCCTCGACCGACAACGTGGCCGTGGCCCTTTACGAGGTCTACCGCGACGGCGGTCTGATGGGCACGACCACCGTGCCCAACTGGGTCGCCAATGGATTGGCACTCAACACCAGCTACACCTTCACGGTCAAAGCCAAGG
>CALRVU010000133.1:0-7607 GCA_943371685.1 Bordetella parapertussis
CGCGCGGCCATGCGTGAGCTGCCCGCGCGTGCCGCTGGACAGATCGTGCCGCAGCGCTGGCGTCAGTGGGCTGCGCGTCTGGCCATGACCACGGGCCTTGCCAGCCTGTTGGGTGCGCAGCACTCGGCCTACATGCGGCGCATGCTCAAGATGTTCGACGACGGCAACGTGGACGACGCGCTGCGTCACGCCATTCCGCTGTCCAGCAACGGCGAATCGCTGGGCCAGGCGCTCGGACGGCTGGGGCCGCGCACCGAATTGAGCTTGCGCCGGCAGCGCGGCGCGTCCACCTCGATTGGTCTGGGCGGAGATCTGGAAAGGCACTTGCGGGCGCTGTATCGCCGCACTTTCGAGCAACTCGATCGCCAGGGCCGCATCGACGAGGCCGTGTTCGTTCTCGCTGAATTGCTGCAGGCACGCCAGGAGGCCCTGGACTACCTCGAGAAGCAGGGTCGCCACGCGCAGGCGGCTGAACTGGCGCTGGGCTGGGACATGCCCGCCGCGCAGATCGTGCGGCTGCACGTGCTTGCCGGTGACTGGCGCCTGGCGTCGCTGGTGGCGCGGCGTGACGATGCGTTCGAGGCCGCGGTGGCGTTGCTGGAAAAGCGCTGGCCCGTCGCTGCCGATCGGCTGCGACGGGAGTGGGCCAGCGCTCTGGCTGAGCGCGGCCGATGGCTGGCCGCAGTGAAGGTCGTCTGGCGACTCGAAAGCGAAAGACCGCGCGCGGCCGAATGGCTGCAGATCGCTGAAGGCGGCGGTGGTGTGATGGCGGCCCGCGCCTTGGCCTTGCGCGCCCAATGCCTGCCGGCGACGCTGGCCACCCAGGGCGAGCTCATCGATGCCTTGCGCGACGACCCGCGGCTGGCCCCGGAGCGGGCGGCGCTGGCCCGCGAGCTGCTGCAACTTCCGACTCCGGTCGAACCCATGGCGCGTCGCCTTGCCGCCCTGGTGGCCGGTGCGCTGCTGGTGGACCCGCCTGCGCTGGACCGTCAAGCCCTGCGCCAGCTCGTGCAGTTGGCCGCCGACCCGGCGCTGTCGGCCGACCTGCCCTCGACGGGCTGGCCCGGCACGATGCCGATGGCCCTGGACAAGGCCACCGGGACGGTCGGCTGGTTCGCGCCTGAGGCGGGCACGCACGCGATCGCCGATGCAGTGGCGCTGCCAGATGGCGAGTTCCTGGTGGCGCTCGGTGAGGCCGGCGCAGTGCGGGTCGATGCCCGAGGCCGCTGGCTGGCGCGCTTCGCCGTGCCGGCTCAGCAATTGGTGATTGCCGCTGACGGTGGCAGCGCATTGGCGCTGGTTCGCCGCGAACGCGTCTGGCGCGTGAGCCGCCTCGATCTGGCCCGTGGCCAAGCTCACGACCTTGGAATGCACGAGTTCGATGCCTTCGCGCTTTGCTTCGACGGCATCGGCTGGAGCGTGGCGACCGGTCGCCGAGTGCAGGTGCTGGACACGACGCGAGGTTTGTCGGAAGCGTTGTGGCAAGTGACGGACCTGCCCGGGCCGGTCATCGCGCTGGATGCGGGCGCCACGTCGGAGACCTGGGTCATGCGCGTCGAGGATGGTCTCCACCAGTGGCGCTACGCATTGCCGGCCCGGCGCCTGATCGAGCGCGACGTCCTGCCGGTTGCCGCAGACGACCAGGGCGGTCGCCTCCTGGCCAGCGACATCGGCGTCATCGGCTTTGAACCGCTGAGTGGGCGAGATGGCTTTGCGCGGCTCTACCCGCTGCTCGGGACCTCCCTGGCCTCCAAGAACGTGCCGTGGTACGGACCCGCTGCGCTGGTGGCCGCCGCTGGCGCCTGGCTGGCGTTGAGGCCGCCCGAAGCGGACGAAGCCAGCGAACAGACGATCGAACTGGTGAGCATCAGCACGGGCCGCGTCCAGGGTCGCTGGTTCTGGCCACGCGGCGCGCAGGTTCGCGTTCGCCATGAGCGGGGCGTCTGGATCGCGTTCGACGACCAAGGGCGGATCGCGGCCGTCTCGCTCGACACCAGCGAGTTGCGCACGCTCTCCCTGCGCTGATCACGCCGTTCGAAACGAGCCCGCGCTGCTAGCGCAAGGGTATGGGCGTGCCCCGATCCACCGGCACGGCCGTCACGCTGTTCTGGGGTGAGCCTTCGATGACCCGGTCGGAGTAGGTGAGGTAGACCAGCGTGTTGCGCGTCGTGTCCACCATGCGCACCACGCGCAGCCGCTTGAAGACCAGCGAAATGCGCTCGCTGAACATCTCGTCTTGCCGCTTGATCGGCTTCGGGAACGAGATCGGGCCCGTCTGCCGGCAGGCGATGGAGGCCTCGGCCTTGTCTTCGGCCAGGCCCAGCCCGCCTTTGATGCCGCCGGTCTTGGCCCGCGACACGTAGCAGGTGACGCCCTTGACCTCGGGGTCGTCGTAGGCATCGACGACGATCTTGTGGTCCGGGCCGATGAACTTGAACACGGTGTCGACCTCGCCAACGCGCTGGGCGTGGGCGGCAAAGGCAGTGGTCAGGGCGATCACGAGCATCAGGCGGTTCATGGCGTCATTGTGAGCGTTTCGCCGCGTGCCATGTGAACGGATCGGCAGGGGCGGACGGGCGCCGCCCTTCATAATCAAAACCTGCTCCCCGCTGGATCGAGATGCTGACCTTTGATCATGGATAAATTCCTGCTGCAACAGCAGGTGCTGGAACGGCTTGCTGCCGACCTGCTGCAAGCCGAGCAGGCAGCGCAGGTGGCTCATGAAGCGGCGACGCACGAAGAGAACATCGCCGAGAACAAGTACGACACCTTGGGGCTCGAGGCCGCCTACCTGGCCACCGGCCAAGCCCGGCGCGCCGAGGCCATCCGCCAGGCGATGGCCCATTGGCGCCAGTTCCGGCCCCGCTCTTGCGACGCCAGCCTGGGCATCCAGCTCGGTGCGCTGGTCGGCCTGGTCAACGCCGACGACCAGCAGCAGGCGCTCTTTCTCGGCCCGGATGGGGGCAGCATGAAGCTGGTCAGCGGTGATCAGCAGGTGCAGGTCATCAGCACCGAAGCCCCGCTGGGCCGGGCCTTGCTGGGCAAATGCGAGGGCGATGAGGTGGCCATCCAGGTCGGCCCTGTCCGGCAGCAGTTTGAGGTGCTGTGGGTGCTTTGAGCCGCGAGTCCGCTCGCCGGGTCTGCCGTCCCGCCTAGAATCAAATCTGCTTCGTCGGATCCCACGGATCGTCGACGCGGCAAACCGCTGGGGGTGTTGGCACGACCGCAAGGCTCGGACCGACTGAGAGAGTCCCTTTGAACCTGATTGAGGTAATCCTCGCGCAGGGAAGCACGTTACGGGGCCTGTCGGCTTTTCTTCTCGCGCCGGCAAGGCGGCCCCCGACGCTCGCCGACCTGTCATCTGCATGAGTTGCACATGACCCATCCATCGTTCTCCCATCTGCGTCGTCTTCAGCGCTCGCTGCTGACGCTCACACTCCTGGCCTGCAGCGCTGCCGGCGCCCAGCAAGCGCCGCCACCAGCATCCACAACAGCAGCACCACCCGCGACTGCGAACATGCCCAGCCCTGCCGGGCACATGATTGCGGAGATCCAGGTCATCCCCCGGCCCGTGGGTACGGCCGAGGATCGGTACAAGTTTGTCGACGCCGCGATCGCCGTCATCCAGTCCTCCGGCCTGCGCTATGAGGTGCATGGCCTGGGCACGGTGGTCGAAGGTCCGCCCGAGAAGATCTGGCTGCTGCTGCAAGCCGTGCATCAGGCCACCCTGGAGGCCGGCGCTGAGCGCACCCTGAGCATCATCAAGGTCTCCAGCGGCGCCCTGCCCGGCGGGCCCCGCGTTTCGGACCTGGTCGACAAGTTCAGAAAGTGACGTGATCGGGGGCGGGGCGGTGTGTCGGGCCTGTCTTGCGCTTGCGTTATCGTTGCCAAGCGCGGTGTTGGCGGCCTCCACATCGCTCCGTCCCGTCAACACCCGCCGGACCTGCCATGCCCACCATTCACTCGCCGATCGCCGCTGCCGTCCTGATCCTGTCGAGCGCCCTGGCGCATGCCGCGCCGCCCGAGGAGATCGGCTTCTCGGTCAAGCACATGGACCGCAGCGTTGATCCGCGCCAGGACTTCTATGCCTATGCCAACGGCAACCGGCTGAAGCGCCTGTCCATCCCCGATTCCGAGCCCGACATTGGTGGCTTTTCGCTGCTGGGCGCCAATCTGGATGCCCAGCTGCAGCAGCTGGCCGTGCAGGCCAGTCAGGGCCAGGCGCCCCAGGGCAGCCCGGCGCAGCAGGTGGGTGACTACTACCGCGCTGCACTCGACATGCGCCAGCGCGATGCCGCCGGCCTGCAGCCGCTGCAGGCTGACCTGGACTGGGCTGCGCGCGCCAGCGGCCCGGCCGATCTGGCCCGGCTGTCGGTGCGGCTGCAGGCCAGCGCGGGCAATTCGCCCTTGTTCAATCTGGCGTCGATCGCCGACATGAAGGACAGCCGCCGCACGCTGCTATTTGTGCAGATGGGGACGCTGCAGCTCTCGAAAGACCAGTACAGCGACCCGGCCGGCCAGAAGATCCGTGACCTCTACCTGGGCTACATCACCCGCGTCCACCAGCAGCTGGGCGACACGCCCGAGCTGGCAGCGGCCAAGGCCCGGACGATCCTGGCGATGGAGACCGAGCTGGCCGCACCCCGGCTGCCGCCTGCGCTGGAATGGGATCCGGCGTCGATCTACAACCTGCTGACCGTGGACGAAGCGCAGGCCTTGATCCCCGCCGTCGACCTCCGGGCCCTGGTGGCCGCAGCCCAGCTGACGCTGCCCGATCGGGTGCAGGTGAAGGACCTCGCGGGCATCAAGGCCCTGCAGCGCGTGCTGGCCAGTCGCCCCGCCAACGACGTGCAGACCTGGCTGCGCTGGTCCGTGCTGGCACTCAACGCCGACAGCCTGGGCCAGCTTTGGTTCACCTTGAGCCAGGATTACCAGCGTCAGCGTGACGGCCTGGCCGCATCGATGCCGCTGGAGCGGCTGACGGTGCAGGCGCTGACGACGCAGCTCTACCACCCGATGTCGCAGCTCTATGTGCAGCGCCATTTCACCGATGACACCAAGCGCCAGATCACGCAGATGGTGGGCCACATCAAGGACGAGTTTGCCCGACGCCTGAAGACCAACCCCTGGCTGGACGCGCCCACGCGCGCCGCCGCGCTGGCCAAGCTCGCACAGGTCGACATCCAGGTCGGCTATCCGCAGCGCTGGATCGACTTCAGCAGCGTGGACGTGCGCGCCAATGACCACCTGGGCAACAACCAGCGCATATCGGCCTTCAAGCTCAAGCACGAGCTGGGCAAGGTCGGCAAGCCGGCCATGCGCGAGCGTTTTGCCGAGGTCGGCCACACCACGCCGACATCGGTGAATGCGGCCTACGACCCGCAGCTCAACGGCATCGACGTCACCGCCGCCATCGCCCAGCCGCCGTTCTACACGCCGGGCGCCGACCCGGTGGTGAACTACTGCACCATGGGCGCGGTGCTTGGCCATGAGCTGACCCACGGCTTTGACAGCATGGGGCGCCAGTACGACGCGCAGGGCAATGTGCGCGACTGGTGGACGCCCCAGGCCACGGCCGAGTTCAAGCAGCGCAACGACGTGCTGGTGGCGCAGTTCAACCAGTTTCAGCTGCTGCCGGGCCTGAAGCAAGACGGTGCGCTGACACTCGGCGAGAACACCGCCGACCTGGGCGGCCTCACCCTGGCGCATGCCGCGCTGCACCGGGCCTTGAAGGGCAAGCCGCAGCCCAAGGTCGACGGCCTGAGCACCGACCAGCGCTGCTTCGTGGCCTGGTCACAGCTGTGGATCTACAAGGCCCGCGAGGAGCGCATCCGCCTGCTGGCCACCATCGACGTACACGCCAACAGCGTGGTGCGCGGCTACGGCCCCTTGATGAACCTCGATGCCTTCCACCGTGCCTTTGGCACCCGGCCCGGCGACGCGATGTGGCGCAAGCCAGCGGACCGGGTGCGCATCTGGTGAGCGATCGCCCGCGCTTCAGCAGGCCGCGTTGCGGAGCCGACACACCGCTTGCGCACTCGGCGCGACCTCACTAGACTGCGCCACTTTCCAAACCCCTTGCCACCACGGAGCTTCAAGTGTCCTGCCGCATCGCCGCCCTCTAAGCCGTCGACCGCTTTCCCGCTCATGCCTGCCATGAGATGGGCCGCTGCAGCCACTCTCCGTGCCTTCCCCGCCCACGCCATGCCGGCGGGACGCACCCAGCCCGCCAAGCACCGCGCACGCCACGTCGTCGGTTCGTTCACTCGAACCAGGAGACGACCATGTCTGCGCACCACGGGTCGACGATTTCCGTCGCCCAACCCATCCAATCCCTAGCGATCCTGAAGTACCCCAGGACGCCGCACCTCGAAGGCTCGCGCCTGCAACCCGGCGACGAAGGGCACGAGCACGTGCCACTCGCGTCGCTGCGAGGCCAGCACGCCGTCGTCGAGGAGAAGCTCGACGGCGCCAATGTCGGCATCTCCTTCACGGAGGGCGGTGAGCTGTTGTTGCAGTCGCGCGGCCACTACCTCGGTTGTGGGCGCGAGCGTCACTTCGCGCTGTTCAAGCAATGGGCCTCGGCGCACGAGGCTCGCTTGCTGGAACGGCTGGAGGATCGCTACATCATGTACGGCGAGTGGCTGCATGCCAAGCACTCGGTCAGCTATGACGCCTTGCCGCATTGGTTCTGCGAGTTCGACGTCTACGACCGGCGCGACGGCGTGTTCCTGAGCACGCCAAGGCGCCAGGCGCTGCTGGCCGGCTCGCCGGTGCTCAGCGTTCCCGTCGTTCACCAGGGCGAGTTGCCTGCCAGCGTCAAAGCCTTGCGCGCACTGGTGCGGCCATCGCTGGCCAAGAGCGCCCGCTGGCGGCAGGCTTTCGAGGAGAGCGTCGACCGACAGGGCCTCGACCTCGCGCTGGCCTGGCAGCAGACGGACAAGTCGGATCTGTCGGAAGGCCTGTACGTCAAGGTCGAGAACGAGCGCGAGGTGCTGGGACGCTTCAAGTGGGTGCGGCCGGACTTCGTCCAGACCATCCTCGACTCGGGCTCGCACCACAGCACCAGGCCGCTGATCCCCAACGGGCTGGCTGCTGGCGCCGACATCTACGCGCCGCTGCCCACGGCCCATTGGGGCACGAACCACGCGGGCGCCTGAGCGCGTCCGCCAAGGAGAAGAACATGAACGAACAAGACATCCGTGCGCTGTGCCCCACCGGGCCCGGCGGCGGCTACGACTGGGCCGACTGCTGCGAGGTGTTCCCCCGGCTGCGCGCGCTGGAGACCACGCCGCAGAGCCCGCGCTACCACGCCGAGGGCAACGTCGGCATCCACACGCGCATGGTGCTGGACGCGCTGCTGGCGTCGTCCGAGTTCCAGTCGGCCCAGGGTGAGCGCCGCGAGGGCTTGTTCCTGGCGGCGCTGCTGCACGACCTGTGCAAGCCCGAGACGACCGTCGTCGATCCGGTGAGCGGCGAGATCGGCCAGCCGGGTCATTCGCGCCGCGGTGCGGTGGATGTGCGCGCGCTGCTGTGGCGCGCGGGTCTGCCCTTTGCGTTGCGCGAGTCGGTCTGCCGCATCGTCGCTGCCCACCAAGTGCCCTTCT
>CALRVU010000134.1:0-7579 GCA_943371685.1 Bordetella parapertussis
CCGTCCGTGACGAGCGCGTGAAAGCCATCGTCGTGGCGCGTCATTGGCGCGCCCGCCACGAGTGCCTTCCGGAAGGGGCTGGCGTCATGGTCCTGTCACTGTGGAGCGCTAGTCGCACGCGACACAATGGCGGCAGACTCCAGAGACGAACGCCATGAACTTCCACCACATCCCTTGGCGCCTCGCGGTGCTGGTCCCCTCGATGGCGGTCTCGGCCTGCTTCGCGGCCGCGCCGACCGTCCAAGGGCCGGAGGCCGTGCAGGACTGGCACAACGCAGGCAGGCAGTTCATCGAGTCCGGCAAGGCGCTGGTCCACCATTCCGGCAAGGCGAGGAACGTCATCCTGTTCGTCGGCGACGGCATGGGTGTGTCCACCGTCACGGCCGCACGGATACTGGAGGGCCAGATGCAAGGCCGGTCCGGGGAGGAGAATCGCCTGTCGTTCGAGACCTTGCCCTACCTGGGTCTGTCCAAGACCTATTCCTGGGATCAGCAGACTTCGGACTCGGCGCCGACCATGACGGCCCTGGTCACGGGCTACAAGGCTCGCGAAGGTCAGTTGTCGGTCAACCACCTGACTGCTCGCGGCGAATGCGATGCCGCCGTGGTCAAGGCCAACAGCCTGAAGACGATCCTGGAACATGCCGCCAGCCGGGGCAAGGCCACTGGCATCGTGACCACGGCTCGCCTCACCCACGCCACACCAGCGGCCACTTACGCGCACACCGCCGCACGTGATTGGGAAGCAGACTCCAATCTGCCGTCAGGCTGCGGGGTCAAGGACATTGCCCGTCAGTTGATTGAGCAACCGGACGAGGTCCGGAAGAGTCTGACTGTGGCGCTGGGCGGTGGACGCAGCTATTTCCTGCCCAAGCTCAGCCACGGCAAGGATGTTTTCGACCCCGAGTACCCGACCATCAAGGGCCGCCGCAACGACGGCCGCGATCTGACCAGCGAATGGGTCAGCACCCGTGGAGCGGGTTCGGCCTATGTCTGGAACAAGTCGCAGTTCAACGCGATCGACCCGCTCAGAACCACGCATTTGCTGGGCTTGTTCGAGCCTTCGCACATGCAGTACGAGGCGGATCGCGCCCTGGAGCCCGAAGGCGAACCCTCGCTCACCGAGATGGCCGCCAAGGCCATCCAGATGCTGCAGAAGCGCCGAGCCGGCTATTTCCTGGTTGTTGAAGCAGGTCGAATCGACCACGCCCATCACGGCGGCAATGCCAGACGCGCGCTGCTCGATACCCTTGAGCTCTCGAATGCCGTTCGCAAGGCCATGGAGATGACCAGCGAACGCGACACGCTGATTCTGGTCACTGCCGATCACAGCCATGCCTTCACCATCGCGGGCTACCCGCACCGTGGCAATGACATCCTGGGTCTGGTCAAGGACGTGCCGGCGGTGGACGGCGACCCGATCGCCTACGCCCGAGATGCCAACGGCCTGCCCTACACCACGCTGGGCTATGCCAATGGCCCGGGCCATCGAACGGGTGGCCGCCCGGACCTGCTCGGTGTGAACACCGCCGCCATGAACTTTCAGCAGGAAGCCACCGTTCCGATGGGCTCGGAAACCCACGGCGGTGAAGATGTCGCGATCTATGCCCGTGGTCCCCGCGCCTTCCATGTTCGCGGCTCGATGGAGCAGAACTGGATCTTTCACGTGATGCACCACGCCTTCGGGTTTTGAACCAGGCGGCACATGGAGATGCTTGCTGCTGCGCTTGTTCATCGCCTTGTGGCCGCTGCCGCCAGGCTGGCCGGCATCGCCGCTGTCTGCTGTGTCGTCGGGTGGGCTGCACTGGCCCATGCGCAGGTGCCGGCCCATCTCGCCGAGCCGCTGGCGGCTTCGGCGCCCACCTGGCTACAGGATCAACCCGCTCCGGTGATGGCGCGCTGCCGGCTGGAGTTATTCATGCCGGGCCGCGAGGGTGCTCAGGTCCGGGAGTGGTTGTTCTCGCGCAGCGCTAACCAGATCCGCTTGCTCAAAAGTGAGGTTGAAGAGGTCTGGCGACGCGATGAGCGCGGCCGGATCAGCTTCGACCGGATCTTTCACGCTGACCGGCGCATCGTGCGCTATTCCTCCGGCGAACTGCGCAATTTCGGAATCACTCCGGACTGGCTTGGCCTGAGCTACCTGGTGGATCCTCGCGGCATGCGTGAAGTGCCCGCCAGCGTGGGCGGGCCTGGATCGGTCCCGCTTCAAGGCGCACGCGCCGGTCAACCCGATCAACTGCAGTGGGACAGCGTGCGCCAGCTGCCTGCCCGGGTGGTGGTGGAGGTTCGCGAGGGGGCCTTGCGAATGACTTGTCTCGAAGCCCCTGTCACGCTGCTTCAGGCGCCCGACTCAGGCGACTACCTGATCACCGATGCCGCCGATCTGGCGGACATGGCCTACGACCCCTTCGCCCGCAAGGCAGCGGCGCTGGAGGTGCGCCATGGCTGGCGCGCGGCGCACCAGCATTGATCCCCAGAGCTTGGGTCCGTCGGCTCCGTGACGCGGCCTCAGGCGCCGCCCAGCGACTGGCGCAGTGCGGCAGCCTCGGCCCCGAACGCATAGGTATCCATGCCGAGGTGGCCGTATTCCACGCTGGCATGGAGGCGCTCGCCTGTGGGGGCCGGACCGGCCGCACCGGCCGCGATGAACCAGGGCAGCAGGTGTTCGTCGGTCGGGTGCATGAAGGCGCCATGCGGTGCCTGCGTGCGCCAGGCCTGCAATGCGGTCCAGTCGCCGGCCTGCGTCCGGTCAGCCATCCATTGGCGGAATGCGGCACTCTCGGGCCGTTCAGGCGCATTCAGCACCCGCCCACCCGCCTGGAACAGGCCCAGGTTGTGGGTGATGGCGCCGGTGCCCAGAATGAGCACGCCCTGTTCGCGCAATGGCGCCAGGGCCTGACCGAGGGCCATCAGCGCGGCCGGCGTGGCGCCTGGCGGCCAGGCCAGCGGCAGCACCGGCACATCACCCCGCGGATAGATCCAGCGCAGCGGCGCCCAGATGCCGTGATCCAGTCCGCCGCCTTCGTGGCGATGCACCGGCAGGCCGGCGGCGGCCATCAGGGCCTGCACTTGGTCGACCAGGGCGGGGGCGCCCGCCGTGGGGTAGCGCAGGTCGAACAGCGCCTGCGGAAACCCGCCGAAGTCGTGCACCGCCTCGTGGTGAGGGGCCGCCAGCAGCACCGGGCTGCGGCTCAAGGAATGGGCTGACAGCGCCAGGATGGCCCGGGGCCGGCCGAAGGTGGCGTCGATGGCGGGGCCGAGCCGCGACCAGAAGGCACCCGCCTCGCCGGGTTCCAGCGCAGTCATGGGTGAGCCATGGGAGATGAACAGGGAGGGCAGGGAGGTGGTCATGCAAGGATTGAAACGCCGGCCGGCCCCGCGGAGGTTCAATCGGCTTGCATGCAGCATTCACCGGGCTGGCCGGAGCAGGCCCACACCGACCGGGGCTGCCGATTCGGTGTACCGTGCCGGCCATGCCCAAGTCTGCATCGCCTTCCTTGCCCCCTGTGGGCGCTCCTGTCGCATCATCCGCTGACCATGCGCCCGGCGCGCCGGTCTGGCGGCTGGCCTGGGGCCAGATCCTGCGCGACTTCCGGGCCGGGGAGCTGCGCCTGCTGGTGTTGGCTGTGGTGCTGGCGGTGGCCGCGCTGACGGCGGTGGGCTTCTTTGCCGACCGCCTGCAAGGTGGCCTGAGCCGCGATGCGGCCCAGTTGCTGGGGGGCGACCTGGTGATCAACAGCGATCAGCCCCTGCCGGCCGAATTTGCCGCCCAGGCCGCCACGGCGCGCCTGCAGCAGGCCCGCAATGCCACGTTCCCCAGCATGGCGCGGGCGATCGGCCCGGCCGGTGAGTCCAGCCGTTTGGTGGCGGTCAAGGCCGTCAGCCCTGCTTACCCATTGCGGGGTGCGCTGGTGATCCAGCGCGAGGCGGGCGGGCCCGAGTTGCGCCAGGCCACGGCGCCTGGCCCCGGTGAGGTCTTGATCGACCCGGCGCTGACCGAGGCGCTGGGCGTCAAGGTGGGCGATGTGCTGCTGCTGGGCGAGTCGCGTTTGAAGATCGCCGGCCTGATCGTGACCGAGCCCGACCGGGGCGCCGGATTCCTGAGCTTTGCGCCGCGGGTCATGCTCCGTGAGGCCGATCTGCCGGCCACCGGCCTGGTTCAGCCAGCCAGCCGGGTCAGCTACCGGCTGCTGCTGGCCTCGCCGCAAGGCGCCGGTACGGCCATTGGTGGCTATGCCGAATGGGCCCGCGAGGCCATCGCCAAGCAAGGCCTGCGAGGCATCCGGCTGGAGTCCTTGCAATCGGGCCGGCCCGAGATGCAGCAAACCCTGAACCGGGCTGACAAGTTCCTCAATCTGGTGGCCCTGCTGGCGGCCCTGCTGGCGGCGGTGGCCGTGGCGATCGCCGCCCGGGACTTTGCCCAGCGCCATCTGGACGACTGCGCCATGCTGCGCGTGCTCGGTCTGTCGCAGCGGCAGATCGCCGCCATCTATGCGCTGGAGTTCGGTGTGCTGGGTCTGCTGGCCAGTGCCCTGGGGGTGATGGCCGGCCTGGCGCTGCACCTGGTGTTTGTCGGCCTGCTGGGCGCACTGGTGCCGGCCTCGCTGCCGCCGCCCAGTGTCTGGCCGGCCCTGTTCGGCCTGGGTGTGGGCCTGACCTTGCTGCTGGGCTTCGGCCTGCCGCCCGTCTTGCAACTGGCCAAGGTGCCGCCGCTGCGGGTGATCCGCCGCGATCTGGGCGGCATCAAGCCGGCGTCGATCGGTGTGTTGCTGGCGGCAGCGGCGGGCTTTGCCGGCTTGCTGCTGGCGGTGGCCCGAGACTTGACCCTGGGCCTGATCGCCGTGGGCGGCTTTGCGGTGGCTCTGGCCTGCTTTGCCGCTTTGGCCTGGCTGGCGGTGATGGCACTGCGGCGGGCCGTGCCCGAGTCGCGCGCACCGCGCTGGCTGGTGCTGGCCACTCGTCAGGTGGCCGCTCGGCCGGCGTTCGCCGTGCTGCAGGTCTCGGCCCTGGCGGTGGGCCTGATGGCGCTGGCGCTGCTGGTGCTGATGCGCACCGACCTGATCGACAGCTGGCGTCAGGCCACACCGCCCGATGCGCCCAATCGCTTCGTCATCAATGTCCAGCCCGATCAGGCGGCGGATTTCCAGCAGATGCTCAAAGCCGAGGGCGTCGGTGCGCATGACTGGTTTCCGATGATGCGTGGGCGCCTGGTGAGTGTGAACGGCGAGCCGGTCGACCGGCGCTTTGCCGGCAACGAAGAGGGCCGCCGCTCGGTGGAGCGCGAGCTCAACATCAGCCATGCGGCTGCGATGCCGCAGCACAATCTGCTGGTCGCCGGCCGCTGGCAGTCCAATGAAGCCGACGGCCTGAGCCTGGAGCAGGGCTTTGCCGAGCGCTTGGGTCTGAAGCTGGGCGACACCCTGCAGTTTGACTACGGCGGCCAGACCCGTGATGGCCGCATCACCAGCTTGCGCAAGGTCGACTGGGGCTCGATGCGGGCCAACTTCTTCGTGATCCTGCCGGTGGCTGAGCTGCCCGAGCTGCCCAGCACCTACCTCGCGGCGTTCCGGGCACCGGCCACGCCGGGCTTTGACAACCGCCTGACCCAGCGTTTTCCCAACATCACGCTGGTCGATCTGTCGTCCACGCTGGCACAGGTTCAGCGGGTCATCGACCAGGTGATCCGTGCGGTGGAGTATCTGTTCGTGTTCACCGTGGCCGCCGGCCTGGTCGTGCTGTTTGCGGCTTTGAGCGCCACTCGCGAGGCCCGCGCCCGCGAGTTCGCGGTGATGCGCGCTTGCGGCGCCAGTGCGGTCTTGCTGGGGCAGGTGCAGCGGGCCGAGCTGCTGGGCATCGGTGCCTTGGCCGGCCTGCTGGCCACCTTGGGGGCCATGGCCGTGGGCTGGGGGCTGGCCCGCTATGTCTTCGAGTTCAGCTGGACGGCTGCACCGTGGGTGCCCCTGGTGGGCGCCGCAGCGGGCGCCATGCTGGCCCTGGCGGCAGGCTGGTGGGGCCTGCGGGAGTTGCTGCGCCGCCCGGTGATGGACACCTTGCGGCGCGCCGAGGCCTGACGCAGGCCTCGAATCCTCAGAGCTGGGTGTTGTCGATCAGGCCCATGTCCGACGCGCTCATCAGCTCCTGGATGTCCATCAGGATCAGCATGCGCTCGCCGACATTGGCAATGCCGGTGATGAAGGACATGTCGACCTGGGCATTCATGCTCGGGGCGGGCTTGACCGCGTCGCCCGACAGCTCCAGCACGTCCGACACCGAATCAACCACCGCGCCCACCACCCGGCCCTTGATGTTGAGCACGATCACCACCGTGAAGGCATTGAACTCGGCGGTGTCGCAGTTCAGCTTGACGCGCAAATCGATGATCGGGACGATGACGCCGCGCAGATTGACCACGCCCTTGAGGAAGCTGGGCGAGTTGGCGATGCGGGTCGGCTGCTCGTAGCTGCGGATTTCCTGCACGCGCAGGATGTCGATGCCGTACTCCTCGCCGCCGAGGCGGAAGGTCAGGTACTCGCCATGGCTGCTGCTTTTGCCAGACTTGCCGCCGCTGCGGCCCTTGGCGTCTTGCACTGCGCGGGCTGCTTCGTGGCGGGCAACCTGTGCGCCTTCGGTGATCATGTCCATGGTGTGGTCCTTGCGTCGGGGATGGGGAGTGGTTCTGCGGCGGGGCGCTTCCTTCAGGCTTTATCGGCCTGAATGCGGGAAGCTGTAGCCTCAGGCGTGATGTTTGACCTTGAAGGTGGTGACCACGCCGGCCAGGGTGGCGGCTTGTTCGTTCAGGCTTTCGGCAGCAGCGGCGCTTTGCTCCACCAGGGCTGCGTTCTGCTGGGTCATCTGGTCCAGCTCGGACAGGGCGTCGTGCAATTCGCCCACGCCCTGGCTCTGCTGCGAGGCTTCAGCGGTGATGCCCCGGATCATCTGGGAGACGCGCTGCACCGAGCCGACGATCTCGTTCATGGTCGCGCCGGCCGCCTGCACCTGGCGGGCGCCGCTGTCCACTTTCTCGACCGACGCACCGATCAGGCTCTTGATCTCGCGCGCGGCTTCCGCCGATCGGCCGGCCAGGTTGCGCACCTCGGAGGCCACCACGGCAAATCCGCGGCCTTGCTCACCGGCCCGGGCTGCCTCCACGGCGGCGTTCAGCGCCAGGATGTTGGTCTGGAAGGCAATGCCGTCGATCACGCCGATGATGTCGGCAATGCGCTTGCTGGACTGATTGATCTCGTCCATGGTCGAGACCACCTGGGCGACCACCTCGCCGCCGCGCTCGGCCACGGCACAGGCGCTGCTGGCCAGGGTGTCGGCCTCGTGGGCAGCCTGGGCGCTGTGCTGCATGGTGCCGGCCAGCTCCTGCATGCCCGAGGCGGTGCGCTGCAGATTGCCGGCGGCGCGCTCGGTGCGCTGGCTCAGGTCCAGATTGCCCACGGATACCTCCTGGCTGGCGGTGTGGATGCTGTCGGCCGAGCGCTGCACCTGGCCGACGATCTGGCGCAAGCCGTCGCGCATGGCCACCACGGCCCGCATCACGTCGCCGATCTCATCATGGCGCTGCTCGTCCAGT
>CALRVU010000135.1:0-7571 GCA_943371685.1 Bordetella parapertussis
CTGCAATGGATCACGCATCGCGTGATGCTATGTCGTAGTGAAGCACTCGTCAGTGGACATTGCTGTTATTTTGTCATTCATTCATGTGAAGACGCACTGTGGAGGCTTCCACCCAACATTCCTGAACCCACAGCCCTGAGCAGTCGGCAAGGGCTCTGAAGTTGCGAACGTCGTGTTGTCCAGCGCATTTCCTAGACGAGCAACGGGCCGTGTCGACGTTGATGGTGTCACCGACAGTCATTTGGCAGCGAAGCCTGCAGGGATTGAGCGTGGACTCAATTGCAAGCGCCTCATTGGAGAGAGGCTGCTGGCGCAGGCTTGCTCGGATGGCACTTTAGGCTTTTGATGCCTTGAGCAGGTCGCGATTCGTGTGGCCTTCTACGAGGAGTCCCTCGTCCAGCCATTCAGCCGGGCTTGGGCTGGGTGCGAAGAAAGTTGATCTAGACAACAAAGTTGACAAGGATCAGGTGTCGCACGTCATGGCGTCGAGGTCGCCTTCCCACTCGTACTTGCCTCGTAGCTTACGCAATTCGATCTGCTGCTTGAGTCGCAGCAGCTTCAGCGACCACATCTCGACCGCTTCGTGTTGCGCACTGATGCTGGTGGCCTTCAGCGCGTCGGCCATGAGCTGATCGCTAGTCACGATGCTGGTCTGCATGGATGCCTCGCAGGGGGGGGCTGGACACTCGCTCTTCGAGATCATGCACCTGGTGCGACCAGAGCGGGGCTGGGGCATCGCACGCCAAGCCCCGCTCACCCACTCACGCCATCACTTCATCAACTTGAACACCCAGACCGAGCCGCCTTGCTCCAGGTAGTTGACCTTCTTGGCCACGTCGCCGCCCCATAGCGGCACGGCGCCGCCCCAGCCTGAGACGACGGCGACGTACTGCTCGCCCTTGTCTTGCCAGGTGATCGGGGGGGCCACCACGCCGGAGCCGGTCTGGAACTTCCAGACGATCTTGCCGGTCTTGGCGTCGGCGGCCTGCAGATAGCCCTCCGGCGTGCCCCAGAAGACGAGGTTGCCGCCGGTGGTCAGCACGCCGCCCCACAGCGGCGCGTTGTTCTTGGCCTCCCAGACGATCTTGCCGGTCTTCGGGTCGATGGCGCGCAGGGCGCCGATGTAGTCGTCGTTCAGGGTCTTGATGGTGAAGCCCGCGCCCAGGTAGGCGCCGCCCTTCTTGTAGGTGATGGGCTCGTTCCAGATCTCCATGCCCCATTCATTGGCGGGCACGTAGAACAGCTTGGTGTCGGGGCTGTAGGCCATCGGCATCTGGTTCTTGCCGCCCAGGAAGGACGGTGCCGAGAACACGCTCGCACCCTTCTTGCCGTCGGCGCTGGCGGTGGGGTCGCCAGGGCGGTTCTCGGGCACGAAGTTGGGCCGGCCGGTCTTCAGGTCGATGCCGGTTGCCCAGGTCACCTTGTTGACGAAGGGGAAGGCGTTGACCAGCTGACCGGTGCTCGCATCGTTGACGTAGAAGAAGCCGTTGCGGTCGGCCTTTCCGCCCACGCGCTTGCCGTCCATGTCAAAGGTGATGAATTCGTTGACGCCGTCAAAGTCCCAGCCGTCGTTGGGCGTGTTCTGGTAGTGCCACTTGATCTGGCCGGTCTTGATGTCGATGGCGATGGTCGAGCAGGAGAACAGGTTGTCGCCCTTGCGCAGGTGGCTGTTCCAGGGCGAAGGGTTGCCCGCGCCAAAGTAGGCCAGGCCGGTCTTGGCATCAAACGTGCCGCCCAGCCAGGTGGCTGCGCCGCCGGTCTTCCACAGGTCGCCGGGCCAGCTCTTGCCCGGGGTGCCGGACACGCCGTTCTCGGTCTTGTTGCCGTCCTTGTCGTACTTGTAGCCCATGTGGCCTTCCACCGTCGGCCGGCTCCACACCATGGCGCCGGTCTTGGGGTTGCGGGCCTCGACCCGGCCGACCACGCCAAACTCGCCACCCGACACGCCGGTCAGCAGCAGGCCGCCGGCAATCAGCGGCGCGGCCGAGGCCGAGTAGCCGTCGGCATAGTTGTCGATCTTCTCTTTCCACTCCACCTCGCCGGTGTCCTGGTTCAGGGCCACGATCTGCGCGTCCAGGGTCATGAAGATGACCAGGTTGTCGTAGAGCGCGGCGCCGCGGTTGATCACGTCGCAGCAGGGCATGATGCCGTCGGGCAGGCGGTGCTCGTACTTCCACAGCTTCTTGCCGGTGGTGGCGTCCAGCGCAAAGATCCGGCTGTAGGAGCCGGTGACGAACATCTTGCCGTTGTGGATCACCGGCTGCGACTCCTGGCCGCGCTGCTTTTCACCACCGAACGAGAACGACCAGACGGGCGTGAGCCGGCCAATGGTGGACGCGTTGATCTGCTTGAGCGGCGAGTAGCGCTGGCCCTGCGAGCCCAGGCCCCAGGACAGCACATCGTTGGGGGTCTTGGCGTCGTTGTCGATCATCTGATCGGTAACGACGGCCTGAGCCGACAAACTGGCCACGGCCAGGGTGATCATCAGGCTGGAAAGGCGCAAACGCATGAATGTCTCCGTTATTGTGGGAAGGGTGTCACCGGCCGTGTTCCATTGCGACGCGACGCAGCCGGATCGGACTCCATTTGGGCAACAAGCGTGCCATTTCGATCTGCTTGCCGGCGCGGTGTTTTTGAGGGCAGATCGGGGCTGAAACAGGCCCGAAGATCAGGGGAAACGCTGGGATCGTGTGCGAGCGCTGTTCCAGGCTTGAGCAGTCGCCGCGCGTCCCTTCCGGGCTGAATCAGCGCCGGGGCAGCGCCAGCACGGCCTGCTCGTAAGCCGGGTACAGATGGGCGATGTTGCGCAGGTACTCGGTGCCGAACGCGGCCCAGCCGGCAAACTCGGGTGGCACCGGTGCGCGCAGCAGCTCGTTCATGTCCAGGCCCTGGGCGGCGGCCCGGGCAAAGTGCTGGTCCAGCCAGCGCAGATAGCGGCGGGTGGCTTGCAGGCCCGCGTTGCCGACATGCACCGGGCCATGGCTGGGCACCACGGTCTGCAGGCCCAGCACCTCCAGCTCGTCCAGGCTGCGCAGCCAGTCGGCCAGCCGGGCGTGGGGCGTGGTGGGCACGCGCTGGGCAAAGACCAGGCCGCCGACAAAGGCCACGCCGCTCTGCCGGTCGATCAGCACCAGGTCTGACGCGGTGTGACCCTGCAGCTCGCGCAGCTCGAAGCGGGCCTTTGGGGCAGTTGGGGCCGCTTGGGCTGATGCGTCGGGCCAGGGTTGCCAGGGCGTACCGGCCGGGGGCGGGGTCAGCGTTTCGTCAGGGGCCAGGGTCTCGGTGCCGGCCATCCAGTCGCCGCACAGGCGGTAGAGGTTGGCCTCGTAGGCGGCGGCCTCGCGGGCGATCCCGGCACGGGTGGCGGCCGTGGCGGCGCGGGGCACATCGGCAAAGCCCTGGTTGCCAAGAAAGTAGTCGGGATGCAGGTTGAGGTGGATGACCCGCCGCACCGGCTCGACCGTGGTCCGGGCGATCAGTGCGCGCAGTTGTTCGCCCTGCAGGCGGCTGGTGCCGGTGTTGATGACCAGCACGCCGCTGCCGGTGGCGATGAAGCCGGTGTTGATGATGTTGCAGCCGTTGCTCGGGCTGAAATCGGCATTGGCGCCCTCCACCACCCAGACGCCGGGTGCCAGGGCGCGAGCTTGCAGGCCCAGATCGCGGCGGCTCAGGTCGACCTCGGGTGCGCTGAAGCTCGCCTTGGGCGCTGCGGGCTGAGCCAGTGCCAGGCCGGCCAGCAGGCTGACCAGGGTGGTGGCCAGCAGCAGGTCAAACAGGGCGGTGTCGGGCTTCTTCACGGCAGCGGGCTGGCGATGCGGTTGCCGTTGTTGTCGCTGCCGACGATGCGCACGCCGCCGGGTGGTGGCTCGGCAAAGTCGAAGCTGAACACCGGGTTCTCGCTGATCGGCTCAAAGGTCTCGAGCCGCGCCAGCTCGCGGTCGCTGCCGTCGCGCAATGACAAGCGGTTCAGGTAGAAGGCCGGCACGCCGCCCACCAGGCCGGTGTCCATCGGATGCATCACCCGCAGGCGCAGGCGGGTTGTTTCGCGGGTCGGTACTTGGTCGGTGGCCGGGCTGAACAAGCGGCCGCTGACCTCGCCCAGGGTCTGCGCCCAGCTGCCGTCCTTGCGACTGGCGCCACTGACGGTGCAGCCGCCGCCGGCCGAGTCGACCCAGGTGCTGCCCACATGCCAGTGGCCATCGGCCGTCTGCACCGCTGCCCGCACCGGTGAGGCTTGCTCCAGCTTGAAGCGGAAGGCCAGCGCCGGCAAGGCCTGCAGCGGCGCAAACACCAGCACCCGGCGGATCGGGTTGCGGTCCACCAGCGCCACGATCTGCCGAACCGCGCCCAGGGCCGGATCGACGCGAATGCCGATCGGCACGTTCATCGGATCCTCGGCAAAGGCCGGGCCCTGCACCTGCACCCGGGCATCAAACTGCAGCGGCGCGCTGCCCAGAAACTCGCGCCGCATGTCGGGCCAGGGGGCGGATGCGTAGGGGTCGATATTGCTGTCGTTGTTGCTGGGGACGGTTCCTTGCTTCACGTCCGCCGCTGCCGCCAGCCCACAAAGGCTTAGCAGGCTGAACAGGCCAGAGAGCCCGATCAGCAAGGCGGCGCGGCGCATTACAAGCCGCCCACCAAGCGCAGGCCCAGCAGCAGGCTGCGTGGTGCGCCGGGTTCAAAGTAGCGGCCGTTCGCATCGTTGACGATGACGCTGCCGATGTGCTGGCGGTCGAGCAAGTTGTCGACCCGGGCCAGCACTTCCAGCCGTCGGCCGGCGCCCAGCGCAAACTGCTGCTGCCAGCGCAGGCCCAGCAGGGCAAACCCGGGGGCCGCGTCGTTGTTCAGGTCATTGACCGGCGTGCGGCCCAGGCTGCGCACTTCGGCCGCCCACTCGCCCCAGCTGGCATCGCGCCAAGCCAGTGCGGCCCAAGCGCTGCTGCGCTGGGTGCCGGCAATGCGGTTGCCGGCCGGCACGGTCACCGTGGGCGCATTGCAGGGCAGGCCGGCGCAGGCCAGAAAGCTGTCGCGATAGCGGGCGTCCAGCCGGGTCAGGGCCCATTGCGTGTGCCAGGTCGGGCTGAGCTGCCAGCGGCCCGAAAGCTCCAGCCCCTGCCGCCGGGTGGCGCCCACGTTCTGGAAGCTGGCCCGGCCGCGGGCATTGGTCAGGGTGGCGATCTCGTCGGCCACATTGGCGCGGAACAGGGTGGCGTCCAGTGCCAGGCCCGCCTCGCGCCAGCGCGCGCCCAGCTCGCCCTGGCGGCTGGTCTGGGGCTTCAGGTCGCCGTTGAATCCGCCCGAGCCATCGGGCCGGTAGGCCAGCTCGCCCAGGGTGGGGGTCTCGGTACCCCGGGCCAGGCTGGCATGCCACTGCAGGCTGCGCTCACCGTCCCTCAGTGCCAGCCAGCGCAGGCCGACCACCGGGTTGGTGTAGCGGTAGTCGCGCCGGCCCGAGTCATCGCCGTTGGACAGGAAGGCATCGTCCGCGCTCAGCCGCACCTGGCCGCTGCGCAGGCCGGCACTGGCCGTCCAGGCCGGGCTCAGCTCCAACTCGGCCTGACCGAACAGGTCGCGGCTGCGGGCCTGGTTCACCTCATCGCGGCGCAGTGCACCGCGCACGCCCAGCAGCTGGTCGGCACCGCTGCCAGTGAAGTTCTCATAGCCCTTGCGGTCATCTCGCTGGGTGTCCAGCGCAGCCCCGATCTGCAGGTCGATGCCGGTCCAGGCAAAGCGCAACCGGCCTTCGGCGCCTTCAAAGCTGCGGTCAAATTCCACCACGCCGCCACCGTGGCGGGCATTGGCTTGGGAGGCTGGCGGAATCGCCAGGAACTGGCCCACCTCGCGCCGGCCCTTGTACACGGCCAACTGGCTGTCGCGCAGCGCGCCATCGCCAAAGCGGTGGCGCCAGCTGGCGCCGGCCTGGGTCTGCACCTGGGTTTTGCGGGTGTCGTAGTCCAGTGCCTGCTGCGTGGTCTGGCCGGGGTCGGCGTCGACCTGGCTGCGGTCCAGCCCCAGCGGATCGTCGGCCGGCTGGTTCAGGTGGTTGAGCAGCACGGTGATCTGGTCGGCCTCGCCGGTCCAGCCCAGCCGGGCATTGGCGGTCTGCCGCTCGGCGCTGCTGTGCGGCCGAAAGCCCTCCACACTCATCGTGCTGGCCGCCACCTTCACGTCAAACCCTTGGCCCAGAGGCGTGCCCACGCTGCCGCGCAGCTGGCGCAGGCCGTGGCTTCCGGCATCCAGCGCTACCTCGCCCTCGGCCTGCCGCACCGGCGCGCCAAACACCGCCACCACGCCGCCCGAGCTGTTGCCATACAGCACCGAGAACGGGCCGCGCAGCACCTCGACCCGCTGCGCACCGGCCAGGTCAAAGTGACTGACCTGGCCCTGGCCGTCCGGCCCGCTGGCCGGAATGCCGTCAGAGTAAAGCCGCAGGCCGCGCACGCCAAAGCCGGCTCGCGCGCCAAAGCCGCGCGAGCTCATCTGCAGGTCTTGCGCATAGTTGTTGCGCAGATTGGCCACCATGCCCGGCACCTGCACCAGGGACTCCGACAGGTTGATCATCGGCCCGGCGCTGCGCAGCGCATCGGCACTGATCACGCTGGCCGCATAGGGCACGGCATCCACCCGCCGCGCCACCACCGAGCCCGTGACCACCACCTCGGCCGTCGCGCCATCGGCGGCGGCCTGCTGGGCCTGCGCGGCCCAGCTCGGCAGTGCCAAGGCAGCCAGCACCGCCAAGCTCATCGGGCTGAGTTTGCGGCTGGGGCTGGGCGTGTGGAGGTGGCTGGCGGTGAACTTGGAAGCGGACATGGAACGTTGCATGGGATGGCATCAAACCCCGCCCTGCCGGCGGTCGCCAGTGCGCACAAACCCCAGCCCCTTGCGCCAGGACGGAACAGCTGCTGCCATCGGGTCGCTACCGTGCCCGCGCGGGCTGAATGCCCAGTGGGCTGGGGTTTACGCGGGGCGGTCAGGGCGAACACCCGAGCGATGTACAGGGGCATCGGGCACGCGGCGGGTTTGCGGCACGCCCCAAAGGAGGCCATGATGCCACTCCACGATGAGTCATTTGCACACCACCTTTCTTGCGCTGGGCAGCCCTCGCCAGGCCGATGCGCGGCAGGTCTTGCTGCATGCGGGCGAGGTGGCGCGTCGCCTCTATCTGATCGAGCAAGGCTGCGCGCGGCTGTACCTGGTGGACTCGCAGGGGCGCGAGACCAGCACGCAGTTCTTCTTTGAAGGCGAAGTGGTCAGCTCGCTGGAGAGCTTTCTCACCAGTCGCCCCAGCGCCCTGTACCTGGTGACCATGGAGGCCTGTCAGCTGCGGGTGCTGGACAAGCCCACCATCACCGAGCGCGCTCGCGCTGATCCGGCGCTGCAGGCCGAGCTGCAGGCACTGATGCAGCAGCGCCTGATCCACTATGCCAACCTCTACACCAGCGCGATCGCCGATACGCCGACCCAGCGCTATGTGGCCTTGCGGGATGCACACCAGCAGCGGCTGGATCGCATCCCGCTGCACATCCTGGCCGCCTACCTGGGCGTGAGCGCGGTGCACCTCAGCCGGATCC
>CALRVU010000136.1:0-7569 GCA_943371685.1 Bordetella parapertussis
GATCCCCGGCCCGAAGTCGCTGGGCGCTGACAGTCTCTTCGGCCCCGTCAGCCAACAGCCGAACCGCTGTCTCCGGCATGCCGGCCAGGGTCTTCTCCAACGACTCTGCCGCCCGATGGCGCGCTGACATCTCGACGAAGCGCCCGAGCAGCAGGAAGCTGACGAACATGGTCATCGAGTCAAAATAGACCTCGTTGCCAAACATGCCGTCCGGCTCGAAAGTCGCGCCGGTGCTCGCCACAAAGGTGACCGCGACACCCAGGGCCACGGGAACATCCATGCTGATGGCGCCCCGGCGCAGGCTGGCCCAGGCCCCCCGGAAGAAGGGCCCCGCAGCAAACAGCAGCACGGGCAAGGCCAACAGCCAACTGCCCCAATTGAGCAATTGCCGCAGATCGGGTGCCAGATCAGCGCCCGTGGCCACATAGCTCGGCGTGGCCATCATCATCACCTGCATGGCACAGAAGCTGGCCACGAAGGCCCGCCACAGGGCGTTCTTGCGCTCCTTGCGCCGCATCTCGCGCGCGGGAGCGGCCGCGTCGGGCACGGCGTCGTAGCCCGCAGCGCGCACCGCCAAGACCAGTGCAGAGGGGGTGGTGCATCGAGGATCCCAACGGACACGGGCACGCTGCCCCGCCGAATTCACTTGAACCTCACTGACACCGGCGACCCTGGAAACGGCCGCTTCGATCAAACCGGCGCATGCAGCGCAGTACATTCCAGTCAGCAGAAACGAAGACTCAGCCGTTGTCTGGCCGGCATCCCCTTCAGTCCAGCGTGTGAACTGTTGCTGCTCGACGGGATCATCGAGCACAGCGAGTTCAGCACTCAGGGGCGGCGTGGAAGCCACAGCGACGACATGGGAAATCATTCTGACGAGATGCCCGTCACGGGCCCGGGTTCCGACGGATTGGAGCTCGCTAATCTACCGCTTCCCTTCCAGTTCACCATGACATTTATCAAGACAAGTCTGCGCAGATGGTTATCAACGCTCGGCATGCTGGCCGCTTGCGCCATCGCCCCTGCACACGCAGTCGATCAGCCTCAGCAATTGCCAGCGATCAAGCTGAGCGCTGGCATGCACAACATCATTGCGCAGGTCGCGCAGACGCCGGAGCAGCGCCAGATCGGGTTGATGTTCCGGCGCGAGATGCCGGCACATGAAGGCATGTTGTTCATCTTCGAACAGCCTGCGACCCAATGCTTCTGGATGCGAAACACCCTGCTGCCCCTGTCAGCGGCCTTTGTGGATGAGGATGGCACCATCGTCAACATCGAAGACATGGCCCCGCGCACCGACGCCTCCCATTGCTCCACGCGACCCGTGCGGTTTGTGCTGGAGATGAACCAGGGTTGGTTCGCCAAGCGTGGCTTGAAGGCTGGCTACAAGTTGAGCGGTGCCCCGTTCAAGCCCTGAGCCCTGCGCCACCGGCCTGCAAGAGGATGGTGAAGCGCATGCCCTCAAAAGTCGGGCGTGACTCTGCACTGATCTGCCCGCCCAGCCGCTGCACGATCTCGCGCGCAATGGTCAAGCCCAGCCCCGTCCCGCCATCGTTGCGCAGATCCGCCCGTTCGCCCCGCCAGAAGGGCTCAAACAGATGGGGCCGTTGCTGGTCACTCACACCGGCGCCATCATCCTCGACCTGAATCAGCGCGCGGTCCGTGCCATGCGCACGCACCCGCACCACGATCTGCGTGCCGCCGTAGCGAACCGCGTTGTCCAGCAGATTGACCAGCACCTCGCCGAGCCAGAGCGGGTGCGCGAAGGCCCAGACCGGTCCGGGCGGTGCATCCAGCTCGAGGGTCTTGCCATCGCGCAGGCATCGCAGCAGCGCCGGCTCGGCAGCTTCTCTCAGCAGCGGCACCAGGTCCAGAGCCTGCTGCTCTGCATCGACGGCCAAGGCCGTCTCGGACCGGGCCAGACTCAAGAGCTGACCGATCAAGCGGCTCAGCCGCTCCGTGGACTTGTCGAGCTGAGCCAACATCGGCGGCCAGCTGGCACGCTCCGGCGCCTCGGACTGGGCCTTCAGCTCTTGTGCCAAGGCCTGCGCCAGCACCCGGATGCCGGCCACTGGCGTCCGCAACTGATGAGCGGCATCGGCCACAAAACGCCGTTGCAAGGCGATGGCCTGCTCCATGTCCGTGAGCAAGAGATTGATGCGATCGATCAAGGGAACCGCCTCTCGGGGCACTTTGCTCAGAGACAGCGGTCGCCAATCATGCGCATCTCGCTGTGCAACCTCTGCAGCGACGTCGCGCAAGGGCTGCAAGCCGCGTCGAATGCCCCAACCGATCAAGGAAAAGGTGACAGCCCCCAGCGCGAGCGCCGGCAGGACGATCGACAGCTGGAGTCGACGCATCAGGGCGCTGCGCTTGTTCCGGCTCTCGACCACCACGATCGACACCCGGCGATCCAGCATGGGCGAGCTGACCGAGAACACGGCACCTCGCACGGTCTCGTCATGGAACTCGCTGTCAAACACCCTGGGCTGTTGCAGACTCTCCTCGCGCAGCGCCGGTGGCGGCACCGGCACCGTGGCGTCACCAGCCAGGGCATTGCCCTCACTGTCCACCATCACGAAGCCCCCGCGGTCCTCGGCATCCCAGGTCAGCAACTCCATCGCCTGGCGACTCGAATCAAGCAACGGCCCTCGGTCCGACCAGGTGACCCTGGCAGCCAGGGCGCTCGCCGCATCCTGCAGGCTGCGATCGAAGGCCAGCTCGGCACTGGTTCTGGCCAGCAGAAAGGCGCCCGCCACCGCCGCACACAAGCCGAACAACCAACTCCAGAGCAAGGGCCGCAGCAGCTGGCTGCGCACACTCGGACCGCAAACCGTGGGCGGCTGCACCATCAGGTGTTGCCTGCAGCCGCTTCAGTCTGGTTGGCCAGCTCCATCACATAGCCAAATCCGCGCACGGTGCGGATGACCACGCCCAGCTCGCAGAATCGCTTGCGCAAGCGGTGGACATAGACCTCGACGGAGTTCTCGCTGAAGTCGGCTTCCCAGCTGGAGAGCCGGGTCACGATCGAGTCCTTGGGCACCACTCGCCCGGCCTTGGCCATGAGCATTTCAGTCAGTGCCAGCTCGCGCGGGCTGAGCGCAACCCGCTCGCCATCATGGGTCAATTCGCGCTGGGTCAGGTCCAGTTGCAGTGCACCAAGCTTCAAGACCTCCTCCAGTCGTCCTTCCGCGCGCCGCTTGAGCGCGCGGATGCGCGCCAGCAACTCGGGCAGATCGAAAGGCTTGACCAGGTAGTCGTCCGCTCCGGCATCCAATCCCGCCACCCGGTCTCGCAACTCGTCGCGAGCCGTCAGCAACATCACCGGCATGCGCACGCCGCGCGAGCGCCAATGGCGCAGCACGTCCATGCCGTCGCGCCGCGGCAGGCCCAGATCAAGAATGCAAAGGTCGTACTGACCGACGAGCCCTTCGGACTGCGCTTGCTCGCCATCGCCCAGCACGTCCACACTCCAACCCTCGCGCTCCAGGCCGCTCGCCACGCCGAGGCTCAACGCAGGATCGTCTTCCACCAGCAAGATACGCATCCGCTCCACTCCAGCCGCTTCGACCAAAACCTCGACGCTACCAAAAACAAAGCCGGCGAACAGCCGGCTTTTCACTGACAGGACCGGACACCGGTCCGAAGTGCATCGTTCAGCCGAAGTTGGCTTCCGCAAAGCGCCAGTTGACCAAAGAGGACAGGAAGGTCTCGATGAAACGCGGACGCAGGTTGCGATGGTCGATGTAGTAGGCGTGCTCCCACACATCCAGGGTCAGCAAGGCCGTGTCACCGGTGGTCAAGGGCGTGCCGGCAGCACCCATGTTCACGATGTCGACCGAACCGTCGGCCTTCTTCACCAGCCAGGTCCAGCCTGAACCGAAGTTGCCCGCAGCGCTCTTGGCGAAGGCTTCCCGGAAGGCTGCGTAGCTGCCCCACTTGGCACTGATGGCTGCGGCCAGCGGGCCTTGCGGCTCGCCGCCACCCGTGGCGCTCAGGCAATTCCAGAAGAAGGTGTGATTCCAGATCTGGGCAGCGTTGTTGTAGACCGGACCCGACGCCTTCTTGATGATGGCTTCCAGGGCCAGATCCGCGAATTCGGTACCCAGGATCAGGTTGTTCAGGTTCACCACGTAGGCATTGTGGTGCTTGCCATGGTGATACTCCAGGGTCTCGCGGCTCATGTGCGGCGCAAGGTCATCAAGGCCGAACGGCAGCGCGGGCAAGGTATGTTCCATCGTGTTTCCTCAGCAAGTGTTTCAGGTCGCTGCCGGGGGCAGCAAAGGGCACTGCGCGGATTGTAGGCACAGCCCGGCCATCCGTCAGTGTGCTCCGTTTTCAGGGGGGCGAGCGAGTGGGGCCATGTCAGGCTTGAGGACGATACGCTCCAGGGTGCTCTCGGCACTGCCGTCGAGCCACACCGCGCGCACACGCTGGCCGGTCGACAAGCCGCGCGCAGAAACAATGGCCTGCCCATCGCGGTTCTCCATCCAGGCGTAGCCGCGCGCCAGCACATGGCGCGGGTCCAGCGCCTCGAGCTTGTCTTGTCTGGCCGCCAGCGCCAGATGCCGCCGCTCCAGGTTCGAGTCCAACGCTCGAACCAGTCTCGCTTGCAAGTCCTTGGGCCCGATGCGGGCCGTCTTGATCGAGGTCCGCAAGGCTTGAATGCTTCGCCGCTCCAGGCTTTGCAAGCGATCAAGCTGCCGGTGCAGCGTCCTGGCGGGCTGTTGCAGGCGCAATGCCAGGCGATCGAGCCGCTGCGCGGCGCTGTCCAGGCGCGCCATCAGCCGCCGCTGCAGTGCTTGTTCACGGTGCTCCAGCTCCGTCATCAGCACTGCGCGCGCCGGAGCCGCCAGTTCTGCGGCGGCCGTGGGCGTGGCGGCGCGCAGGTCTGCCGTGAGATCGGCCAGGGTGACGTCGGTTTCATGGCCCACGCCACACACCAGCACAAGTGCTGAGCGGGCGATGGCCTGCACCACACGCTCGTCATTGAAGGCCCAGAGGTCTTCGAGCGAACCGCCACCACGACACAGCAGCAGGACATCCACCTCGGCACGCCGGTTCGCCAACTCGATCGCCGCCACCAAGGCTGCAGGCGCTTCTGCGCCTTGCACCAGAGACGGATACAGCACGATCTCAAGGTAAGGTGCACGGCGCGCGAGCGTGGTCAGCACGTCATGGAGCGCCGCACCTTGCGCTGAGGTGATCAGCCCGATGCGACGCGGAAACGACGGCAAGGCACGCTTGCGCTCAGCCGCGAAGTATCCGGCACGCTCCAGCGCAGCTTTGAGCCGGAGGTACTCTTCGTACAGCGTACCCGTCCCCACGCGCTGCAAGGACTCCACGACCATCTGCAGCTCGCCTCGCGCCTCATAGACTGCGAGACGCCCGCGAACCTCCACTTGCTGACCATCCTGCGGTGCAAAGGCCAACAGCTGGGCGCTCCGGCGAAACATCGCGCAGCGGATGCCTGCTGCATTGCCCGAACCGTCCTTGAGCGTGAAGTAGCAGTGCCCGCTGGAGGCTCGGGTGAAGCCACTGAGCTCACCCCGCACAGCCACTGCGCCAAAACGTGCCGAGAGTGCGTCACCGACGGCCAGGAGCAGGCTGGCGACGCCCCAGACCGCTGGCCCGGGCCGGACGTTTCCGAAATCAGCCACGCGCGTTCCACTTCAAGACAGATGCATGGCAGGTCACCGAAGCCGCCGCCAAACCGAAGATATCCACGGATCGGACCTGACACCCGGCAAGCGCGAGGGCCGCGTCATCGGCCTGTAATATGGTGATAAGCATATGATTTTGTTCAGAAAAAACCTGCTTCAATTTGCAGCAACAACCTGACGAGTGAAGATCAATGCACAAAAGCAGTGCGGCAGCTTGATTTACTCACAAAGTTATCCACAGCACAGACCTCCACTCGAATGCGCCGCCTTGGCTTGCGTGGTGGTTTGCATTCGCTCACCACCGGGCTCAAAAGCGCATGGCGCGCGACCGGAAACGGTGGCGCTTCAGTCCATAATCAAAAGCGTGTTCATAGCCAGGCCAAAGGCCCGAGGACTTCTTGCTGTCGATCATACAAGCCGCTGGATGGCCCATCTGGCCCCTGATTCTGTGCTCGATTGCAGCACTGGCGCTCGCGTTGGAGCGCCTGAGCAGCCTGCGTCGCTCGCGGGTGGCACCCAGCACCTTGCTAGACGAGGTGCTGGCCGTCGCCAAGCAGGGCACGCCGTCCAACGACATGCTCCAGAAGCTGGCCGACAACTCGGTCCTGGGTGGTGTCCTGGCCGCGGGCTTGCGTGTCTCAGCCGCCGATCCGCGCGTCAGTGAGCCCGTGTTGAGACAAGCACTCGAACTGGCTGGCAGTGCGGCTGCGCACCGGCTCGAACGCTACCTCAATGCCTTGGCCACCATTGCCTCAGCGGCACCGTTGCTGGGTTTGCTCGGGACGGTGATCGGCATGATCGAGATCTTCGGCGCGCAGGCCCCCGGCTCGGGTGCCAACCCCGCACAACTGGCCCATGGCATCTCCGTGGCGCTCTACAACACGGCGTTCGGTCTGATCGTGGCCATCCCCAGCCTCATCGCACACCGGTATTTCCGAGGCCGCGTCAACGACTACCTGCACGAGATGGAACTGGCCGCCGAACGACTGTTGCGACAGTTGATCCGCACACCCTTGCGTTGAAGGGTCGGGCCACGCCATGAAGTTCCGCCGCGCTCCGGCCGAAGAAGCCGAAATCAACCTGATCCCGTTCATCGACGTTCTGTTGGTGGTGCTGATCTTCTTGATGCTCTCCACCACCTACTCCAAGTTCACCGAGCTGCAGGTGAGTCTGCCCACCGCAGACGCCGAGGCGATCAAGGAGCGCCCGAAGGAGATTCTGCTCGCGGTGTCAGCCGATGGTCGCTACAGCATCAATGGTCAGTCCATCGATGGACGCAGCGTCGAACTTCTGGCCGCCGCGCTGCGCGAAGCCGGCCAGTCCCAGACCGACGCATTCATCGTCATCTCTGCCGATGCATCAGCGGCCCATCAAAGCGTGATCAATGTGCTGGACGGTGCACGCCGGGCAGGCCTCTCACGCATCACATTTGCGGCGCAAGTGCCGCAAGGTGGCAACGCCGACCGACGCGCTCCATGAGCCTTCCGGGTGCGCTCTCAGTGCGGCTGCAGCGGCACTGGTGGCGAGTGCGGCCCTCCTGGCTCGCCGTCCTCTTGCTTCCGGTTTCCTGGCTTTACGAGGGCTTGGCCGAGGCCAATCGCCTGATCTGGCACTCCGGATGGCGCCGGGCCGAAAAAATGCCCGTGCCGGTCTTGGTGGTGGGCAACCTCATTGCAGGGGGCGCGGGCAAGACGCCCACCACCATGGCGCTGCTGGATTGGCTGCGCGATGAAGGATGGACGCCAGGCGTGGTGTCACGAGGCTACGGCCGCCTTCAACATGACTTGCACCTGATCGGCCCGCTGTCCACTGCGCTGCAGTGTGGCGATGAGCCCTTGCTGATCTGGCGGCGCACGGGCGCCCCCACGGCGGTCAGTCCTGACCGCGCAGCGGCCGCTCGGGCCCT
>CALRVU010000137.1:0-7544 GCA_943371685.1 Bordetella parapertussis
GAAGCACTCCCTGGCGCGCGGCATGTTACGGGTGAAACCTCTTGTTTCTCCTCGGGACAGACCCCCCTAACAAATGACTGGATTCAAGACAGTGGCGTGTGCTTGTCCGGATGACGGACAAATCGGGTGCAGATCGACTGGATTCCGGACAATGCCGAGACCCGGTTCAATCGATCGCCAGCTCGTCAGCATGCAGCGCCAGCTTTTCATAAAGCGTGGCGCGAGCGATGCCCAACAGGCGGGCTGCGGCCAGCTTGTTGCCCCGGGTGGCGGCCAGGGCCGCTTTGAGGGCCTGAACCTCCAGCTCGGCCACCGCTTGAGGCAAGGGCTTGAACACGCCGGTTTCTGCTTCCATGGTCGCCGGGCGGGTCAATGCGGCAGGACGCTGATGCCATCGCTCGGGGTTGACGGACGGTGTCGCCTCAAGGGTCGAGCGAGGGACTGCCGCCTCGGCGGGCAGCAGCGACAGCAACTGCCCCGCATCCAGGATCGGCTCGTCGCTGAGCAGGCAGGCTTGCTCCAGCACATTGCGCAGCTCCCGGATATTGCCCGGCCAGTCGTGGCGGCCCAGCAACTCCAGCGCGTCGGCGGACAGGCTGCGCGGTGCCAGGCCGCTGCGGTGGGCAATGTCCTCCAGCAAGGCGTCTGACAAGGCGTCGAGGTCATCGAGCCGCTCGCGCAGCGGCGGCAGGTGCAGCGGGAAGACATTGAGCCGGTAGTACAGGTCGGCGCGGAAGCTGCCGTCGGCGACCATGGCGGCCAGCTTGCGGCTGGTGGCGGCAATGATGCGCACATTGATCTTCTCGACCCGGTTGCTGCCCAGCGGCTCCACCTCCTGCTCCTGCAGCACGCGCAGCAGCTTGGCCTGCAGCGCCAGCGGCATGTCGCCAATCTCGTCCAGAAACAGCGTGCCGCCGTTGGCGATCTTGAACTTGCCGTCGCGGCCCTTGCGGTCAGCGCCGGTGTAGGCGCCAGGGGCCACGCCAAAGAACTCGGCTTCGAGCAGGCTGTCGGGCACGGCCGCGATGTTGACGCCCACGAAAGGCCCGCTGGCGCGCTGGCTGCCGTGATGGATGGCCTGGGCCATCAGCTCCTTGCCGGTGCCGGTCTCGCCCAAGAGCAGCACGCTGGACTGGGTGCCGGCCACCCGGCGCGCCTGGCGCTTGAGCTCGACCACCGTGGCGCTGCTGCCGATGAAACTGGCAATCGTGTACTGGGTGCGACGCTGCTTGCCCTGGGCGGCGGCCAGCTCGCGGCGGGTGTCGTCAAGCTCGCGCTGCAGCAGACCGAACTTGGCCATCAAGGGCTGCAGGGTCGAGCGCGGGCTGCGCTCGTCCTGGCCTTCGCTCTGGTTCAGAAAGACGAGGCCCAGCGCGCCGATGACCCGGCCGGCTTCATCGCGCAGCGGCAGGCGGCTGACCAGAAAAGTGCCGGCCTTGTTGGTCAGCAGGTCCACCAGCATGGGCTGGCCGGTTTCGATGACCTGGGCCATCAATGTGTTGGGCACCACCTCTTCGACCCGCTTGCCGACGAACTCTTCCTCGCCACCAAAACCCAGCGCCGGCAGAAAGCGCTTGTAGCCTTCACTGATCCAGACGATGCGGTGCTGCCGGTCGACCACCAGCATGCCCTGGGCCACCTGGGCAAAAGTGTCGAACATGCTGCGCGCGGCCAGTTGCAGCACTTCGTGGGCGTTCTGCGGCAGGGCCGCCGGGGGCAGGTTCAAGGGCATGAGTTGAGTGTACGAAGTCCGGACAGCCCCGCCCATCCCGCATTCACCCGGGTGCCCGATGGGGGTAAGTCCGCACTCGTGATTGCGTAATTACAGCGTTATGCTTTGTCGCATGAGTGATTCCAAAGCCTTGCGCGGTGCCTCGATGCACGACAACGTGGCCACCCGGCTGCGCGGCATGGTGTTTGACCGCGAGCTGCAACCCGGCGCCTGGATCGACGAGCGGGCCTTGGCCGCCGCCTGGCAGATCAGCCGCACGCCGCTGCGCGAGGCGCTCAAGGTGCTGGCCGCTGAGGGCCTGGTCGAGCTGATCCCGCAGCGCGGCTGCCGGGTCATCGAACTGGGCGACGACGAGGCCGAGCAGCTGTTTCCGGTGATGGCCCTGCTGGAGGGCCGTTGCGCCCTGGAGGCCACCCGCAATGCCGATGCCGCCGGCCGCGATGCCCTGCAGCGCTGCCATGACGAGCTGGAGCGCCAAGCCGCCGCCCAGGACATCTCGGGCTACTACCGCGCCAATCACGAGTTCCACAGCCTGGTCCAGCACCTGGCCCACAACCGCTGGCTGGACCGCTGCACCGGCGACCTGCGCAAGTTCATGCGCCTGCTGCGCGGCCGCCAGCTCAAGCTGCCGGGCCGCATCGATGCCTCGATCGCCGAGCACCGGGTGCTGATCGCCGCGATGCTGGCCGGCGACGGCCCGGCGGCCGAGCGCGCCATGCAGCAGCACCTGCTGGCCCAGCTCGACGCGCTGCGCGCCCTGCGCGCCGAGGAGCGCGCCGCCGAGTCCCTTGCAACGACCACCCCGCAGGAGCCCACCCATGCTGGCTGAAATCCGTGCCGCCGCCCGCCGGCTCGGTCATGACCAGGCCCTGCGCCGGCTGAGCTTTGACTGCCGGCGGTTGTTGTCCGAGCGGGGCGAGGCCAGCAGCCCGGTGATCGCCAGCGGCATCATCGAGCAACTGGCCAGCCTGGCGGCCGACCCCCGCAGTGGCGCGCTCGACCGCTTCTTCAACCACCTGGCGCAGGACTTCAGCCCCGACCCTGACGAGGTGCTGGCCCTGGCCCAGGCCTACGCCCGGCAACCCCAGGCCGCCGAGCTGATCGCGCTGGGCAATGCGGTGGAGCCGCCGAGGCAGGAGCTGTTCCGCCGCATCAACCGCGCGCCCGGCGGCACGGCGGCGCTGATCCGCCTGCGCCTGGCCCTGATCGAGCGCCTGCCCAGCCACCCCGAATGGCGCGCGGTCGAATCCGACCTGCTGCACCTGCTCTCCAGCTGGTTCAACCCCGGCTTTCTGGAGATGCGCCAGGTCAGCTGGAACTCACCGGCACAACTGCTGGAACAGCTGATCCATCACGAGGCGGTGCACGAGATCGACGGCTGGGACGATCTGCGCCGCCGGCTGCAGCCCGACCGCCGCTGTTTTGCCTTCTTCCACCCGCAGCTGCCCGACGAGCCGCTGATCTTTGTCGAGGTCGCGCTGGTGCCCGAGATCGCCGACGCCATCGCGCCGCTGATCAACAAGAAGTCCACGCCGCTGGCCCCCGATCAGTTCAAGACCGCCATCTTCTACTCGATCAGCAATTGCCAGCCCGGCCTGCGCGGCGTGTCGCTGGGCAACTTCCTGATCAAGCGGGTGGCCGAGTACCTGAAGGCCGAGCTGCCGCAACTCAAGACCTTCTGCACCCTCTCACCCATCCCCGGCTTCATGGCCTGGCTGACCAAGACCGATGACCTGCGCGAGCGGCCCGGCGTGCGCCCGGCCCTGGGTGCCAAGCTGGAGGCTGCCCGCCAGCGCCTGCTCGACATCACCGAACGTGACCTGTCGGCCCTGGGCCGGGCCGCCGTGCAAGAGCGCCTGCAGGAGGCCGAGCACGAGGCGCTGCTGACGCTGGCCGCCTTCTACCTGGCCCGGCTGGCACCGCTGCCCGGCGGTGACCCGGTGGCCCGCTTCCACCTCGACAACGGCGCCCGGCTTGAACGCCTGAACCCGCGGGCCAATCTGTCTGCCAAAGGCCTGAAACAAGCCGCCGGCATGATGGTCAATTACCTGTACGACCTGTCCCGCATCGACCATTGCCACTCTCGTTTCGTCGAGGGCGAGGTGGTCTGCTCACGGGCGGTTTCCGGCCTGCTCTGAGGCCAGGACGCCGTCCTCATTCCCCACCATCCGCCCCTGGAGACTTGAAGTGAACACACGTCGCAACTCGCACCTGACCCGCCGTGCTGCCCTGTTGGCCGGCGCCTGCGCCGTGGCCCTGCCGCTCGCAGCCCAGGCCCAGACGGCCAGCTGGCCCACCAAGCCCGTCAACATCATCGTGCCCTTCCCGGCCGGTGGCGGCACCGACGCCTTCGCCCGGCCGCTGACGGCCGTGATGTCCAAGAACGTCGGCAAGCAGTTCCTGATCGACAACAAGGGCGGCGCCGGTGGCAACCTGGGCGCCGGCATCGCGGCCAAAGCCGCGCCCGATGGCTACACCTTCTTCATGGGCGCCGTGCACCACGCCATCGCCCCGTCCATGTATGCCAAGCTGGACTACCACCTGGAAGGCGACTTCGTACCCGTCGGCCTGATCTCCAGCGTGCCGCAGGTCATCGTCGTCAATCCGCAAAAGGTGCCGGCCACGGACCTGAAGGGCCTGCTCGAATACCTGCGCAAGAACCCGGCCAAGCTCAACTATGGCTCGGCCGGCAACGGCACCTCGCACCACCTGGCCGGCGAGCTGTTCAAGCTGCAGACCAAGACTTTCATCACCCACATTCCCTACCGCGGCGCCGGCCCGGCCCTGCAGGACCTGATCGCCGGACAGGTCGACATCATGTTCGACGGTCTGGGCTCCTCAGCCACCCACATCAAGAGCGGCCGGGTCAAGGCCCTGGCTGTCGCCAGCACCCAGCGCGCACCGGGCTTCCCCGACGTGCCCAGCAGCACCGAGGGCGGCGTGCCCACCTATCAAGTGGCCACCTGGTACGGTCTGTGGGCACCCAAGGGCACGCCCAAGGAGGTGATTGCCGCCATGCAGGCCGAGCTGAAGAAGGCCCTCAACTCCGACGAGCTGAAAGCCAGCTGGACCGGTCTGGGCAGCGCCACGCCCAATCTGTGGGGCGATGATTTCGGCAAGTTCGTCAGCGCCGAGACCAAGCGCTGGGCCGAGGTGGTCAAGTCCTCGGGCGCCAAGCTGGACTGACGGCCTTGAACGCCCCGTCCTCTTCCGGCCAGGTCCAGTTCCAGGCGGCCGATGCCGACGGCATCGCCCGGCTGGTGCTGTCGCACCCGGGCAAGCTCAATGCGCTGAACGTGGCCATGTGGCAGCAGCTGCGCGGTCATCTGCAAGCGCTGGCGGAGCAGCCGCTGCCGCGGGTGATCATTGTCCAGGGCGCCGACGGCCAGTTCGTGGCCGGTGGCGACATTGCCGAGTTTCCGCAGTTCCGCTTTGACGCCGAGCGCCTGGCCTGGTTTCACGAGGACGTGGTGGCGCCCGCCCTGCAGGCCTTGATCGACTGCGATGTGCCGCTGATCGCGCAGATCGAAGGCGCCTGCGTGGGCGGTGGGCTGGAGATCGCCGCCTGCTGCGACATCCGCATTGCCGGCCAGGGCAGCCGCTTTGGCGTGCCGATTGCCAAGCTGGGCTTTCCGATGGCCCCGCTGGAGATCGAGATCGTCACCCGCGTCATCGGCGAGACCGTCCTGCGCGAACTGCTGCTGGAGGCCCGGGTGATGGGCGCCGACGAGGCCCTGGCGCGGGGCCTGCTGAGCCGCGTGGTGGCCGATGCCGAAGTGGCCGCCGAGGCCCGGTCCAGCGCCCGCCGCATGGCCCAGCTCTCACCCCAGGCCCTGCGGCTGAACAAGCAGGCCTTGCGCCAGTTTGCTGCTGGGCGACCCAGCCTGCGTGCCGAGCGCGAGCCCCACTATGCCTATGCCCCCAGCGCCGAGCACCGCGAGGGCCTGGCCGCTTTCAATGAGCGGCGGCCGGCCCGTTTCGACTGATCCCAACCGATTCAGCGACCCCCTGAACACCGCCATGAACCACAACCTCTACGTTGCCCTGAGCGCCGCTTTCCCGGCCGATCTGGATCAGACCGCCATCGAGACGGCCGACGGCCCCGACGCGCCGCTGCACTACCGCTGGGCCGATCTGGAGCAGGCCAGTGCCCGCATGGCCAACCTGCTCGAAAGCCTGGACCTGCCCGCCGGCAGCCGGATCGCCGTGCAGGTCGAGAAATCGGTCGAGGCGCTGATGCTCTACCTGGCCGTGCTGCGCGCCGGCCATGTCTTCCTGCCGCTCAACACCGCCTACCAGGCCAGCGAGATCGAGTACTTCATCGGCAATGCCGAGCCGGCCGTGCTGGTCTGCGCCACGCGCCATTTCGGCTGGGCCAGCCGGCTGGCCTTTCAGGCCGGCACCGGTCATGTCTTCACCCTCAATGACGACCGCACCGGCACCCTGCTGGAGCGCGCTGCGCTGCACGCCGACCACCACACACCCGCCCAGCGCAACGCCGACGACCTGGCCGCCATCCTCTACACCAGCGGCACGACCGGGCGCAGCAAGGGCGCCATGCTCAGCCACGGCAACCTGCTCAGCAATGCCCAGACGCTGAAGACCCACTGGGGCTGGCGCAGCCCGGCCGAGGGCGGCGATGTGCTGATCCATGTGCTGCCCATCTTCCATGTGCACGGCCTGTTCGTGGCCTCGCACGGCGCGCTGCTCAGCGGCAGCAAGATGATCTGGTTCAGCAAGTTCGACCCCCGTGCCGTGCTGGCCCGCCTGCCCGAGGCCAGCGTGTTCATGGGCGTCCCCACGCTCTATGTGCGCCTGCTGGCCGAGGCCGGCCTGAACAAGGAAGCCTGCCGCCACATGCGCCTGTTCATCAGCGGCTCGGCGCCCCTGCTGCTGGAGACCTTTGCCGACTGGCAGGACCGCACCGGCCACACCATCCTCGAGCGCTACGGCATGAGCGAGACGGTGATGCTGACCTCCAACCCCTACCGCAGCCAAGGCCCGGACGGCGGCCCGCGCAAGGGCGGCACCGTCGGCCCGGCCCTGCCCGGCGTGTCGCTGCGGGTGCAGGACGACGACGGCCAGCCCCTGCCCACCGGCGAGATCGGCGCCATCCAGGTGAGCGGCCCGAACGTGTTCGCCGGCTACTGGCGCATGCCCGAGAAGACCCGCGAGGAGTTCACGGCCGACGGCTGGTTCAAGACCGGCGATGTGGGCCGGGTGGATGCGGACGGCTATGTCACCATCGTCGGCCGCAGCAAGGACCTGATCATCACCGGCGGCTACAACGTCTACCCGGCCGAGGTCGAGGGCTATCTGAACGACATGGCCGGCGTGGCCGAGAGTGCCGTCATCGGCGCGCCCCACCCCGACTTTGGCGAGGGCGTGGTGGCGGTGGTGGTGGCCAAGCCCGGCGCAGTGCTGGACAGCGCCGCTCTGGTGGCCGAACTCAAGACGCGCATCGCCAACTTCAAGGTGCCCAAGCACCTGTTCCTGGTGGCTGACCTGCCGCGCAACACCATGGGCAAGGTGCAGAAGAACCTGCTGCGCGAACAACACAAGGGTTTGTTCGAACGCGGCTGACGTGCCACCGAGCCACAGATCCCACCACGCGGCCACGCCGCCATGCAGAATGCCAAAGACGCTGCAGGCGATGTGCTTGACGAGACAGGGACTTGGCAGGAGGCCCGGACGATGGACACAAGAGGTCGAGGAACAGGCTCACCGGCTTGGGCCGCCGTCTGGGTCGCTTGCCTGCTTGGCACTGCGGCGCCGCCGGCGCAGGCCAACAGCAGCGAGGCCTTGCGCGCCT